>NZ_JBEPXO010000032.1:0-36465 GCF_041641895.1 Salinigranum sp.
CGATGGCAACGCAGTCGACACACATCGAGGTGCCACCGGACGTCGAGTCGCCCCGGACGAAACTCGTCTACCTCGCGCTCACGGCTGGCGGGACGGCCACCGTCGAGGAACTGCAGGACGCGCTGTCGATGACAAAACTGACGCTGTACGGCGTCCTTCGGACGCTCACCGAACGGGGACTCGTAGAAGAGGTGGAGGGTCGCTACGCGGTCAGTTCGTGTTTCTCGGCGAACGGGCCTTCCTGACGTCCGCGCCGTCGCGGACCATGTCTTCACAACTCGGGCAGACGCGGGGGTTCTCGACACCATCAGGGGTGAAGACGCGAGCATACGCGGGGGTGACGAAAGAACCGCAGTTCTGGCACTCCGGCATAACGTGACGGAAATATGAGACACATATCATAAACTTTTCCCTGGTTGTCGGACGGGGTGCCGACGACACCGGCAGGGGTCGCCGCGATGGACTACACGAAACTGATGACGACGCCGACGAGGATGAGCAAGAACACCAGTGCCGAGACGACGAGGAAGAACAGGTCTGCACCGTCCATAGGTTGAGATACGTTCGATGACATATAAATCCCGCCGGCCACTCCCCGTTCTCGCGCCGCGCCTGCTGTCTACGCTCCGTCGGCGAGTACGGCCCGGACGTGGAGGTACGCCGAGAGCGTCTGGAGCGCCACGGCGCTCAGGAGGGCCACGATGGCGACGAAGCCGACGGTGACCCCCAGCGACGAGGGCTCGAACGGGTTGCCACCGCCGGCGGCGAGGAACGCCTGCAGGAGGTCCCGGCCGCCGAACCCGAGGAGGACGAGGGCGTACGTCGAGAACGTCGCGAGTCCGCCCGTTCCGAACCCGAGCATCGAACAGAGGCTCTCGAACGTCACCAGTTCGCGGGCCTGACGCTCGTCGAGCGGGCCACGCGTGATACGGGCGTACTCGACGAGCGCGTGGCCGACGCCGGTGCCGGAGACGAAGACGACGGCGACGAGGGCGACGAACGCGAGCTTCGGACTGCTCGCCGCGACCGACGGCAGGTACGTCTGTCGGAGATTCGAGGGGAGGACGGCGAGGACGGGGAGGAGTCCGGCGAGCGTGAAGAGCAGGTAGCTCTGCCAGGCGATCTTGCGGTCGATTGGCTGGACAAAGTAACTGAGCTGTCTGGCGCGGAGCCGTTCGTACGGGGAGTCGCTCAGGATTTTCTCGGCGATTGGATCGTCGAACGACACGGAGAATCGTCGTCCGTTCTCCCATATAACGCTATTGCCTGCATACCGAGTTTTGATAGCCTGAACGGTCCGGTTCGGAAGAATCATCCCGGTTCTGCGGTCGTCTCTCGGTGTTTCTTCACTCCTGACGGGAGGTCCGTCGACGACTCGCCCGAGACGGGGTCGTACAACGTTTAAGCCACCCCCTCGCATTCTACCGGACGAGTATGTGTCGTCTCCGTCGCGTCGGCGTCTCTCTCCTCGTCGCGTTCGTGGTAGCCAGTTCGGTCACCGCCCCGGCAGGGGCGACAGACCACGAGGCTCCGGTCCCGGGTGCGGCTCAACTGGGTGACGCGGGAATCGAACCCGACGGCGTCCTGCTGCGTGCGGACGTGCGCGAGAACGGCGACGCCCGCTGGACGGTCGAATACCGCGTGCGACTGAACGACGAGAACACCACCGCGGCGTTCGGGTCGCTCCGAGAGGACATCAAGGCGAACGAGAGCGCCTACACGTCGACGTTCGCCGACCGGATGCGCGCGACGGCCCGGGCGGCCGAAAACACGACCGGGCGGGAGATGCGAATCGAGAACGTCTCGGTCAGCGCGACGCGCCAGCAACTCCCCCAGGAGTACGGCGTCGTCACGTACCAGTTCGACTGGCGGGGCTTCGCCGTCGCGGACGGGCAGACGCTGCGAGCGGGTGACGCGCTCGCGGGACTGTTCCTCGACAGACAGACGACGCTCGTCCTCTCGTGGCCGGACGCGTACGCGACGACGGCCGTCCAGCCATCCCCGGACGAGCGGCGGGAGAACGCCGCCGTGTGGGTCGGTCCGACCGACTTCGGCGACGGTGAACCGGCCGTCTCGCTGTCGACTGCCGCCACGGAGACAGGTGGCGTCGGGGGGAACGGCGGTGACGGGGCCGACGACGGTGCGGGCCGAGACGGAACCGGCGGCGGGTCGTCACTCCTCTCCGTCGTCGGGGGAGCAGTGCTGCTCGCCGTCGCTGCGGGGGCGGTAGTGCTGTGGCGACGGTCACAGCGGGACGAACGCGCCGTCGGCAGTACCGACGCCGAAGCGCCGCGTGCAGGCGACGACGTGTCGGACGCCGCCGCGACGACGACGGCGACGGCGGCCGCGGACACCGACGGTGCCGAGGGGGCAGACACCGAGGAGGTAGACGTGGCCACCGCGGACGACGAGTCCCCGGACCCGTGGGAGGACGAACTCCTCAGTAACGAGGAGCGGGTTCTGGCGCTGCTGGAGCACAACGACGGGCGGATGAAACAGCAGGCGGTCGCCGCCGAACTCGACTGGTCGGACGCGAAGACGAGTCAGGTCATCGGGAAGCTCCGCGACGCCGACGAAATCGAGACGTTCCGAATCGGCCGCGAGAACGTCGTCTCGCTCCCCGGGAGCGGTCTCTCGTGACGATGGCCGGAGAACCGGCCGACGGCACGGTGATAAAGCCGGCTGAATCGGAGTTAACTCGGCCTGAAAGTCGTAGATGTATATGCGTACGTCGCCCGAAGTGGGAGACGAGATGAGACGAATCGGGACCGTTCTCGTCGTCGCCGTCACCGTCCTCGCCGGAGTCGCGCTTCCGGTGGTCGGAGGAGGGGTGGCGACGGCCGGTGTCGGCGGGGAGACGACGTGGGAGCAGACCGAAACGACCGACGCGGACAACGGGACACCGACGGCCGCACCCGGCACCCGATTGGCCGGGTCGGTGGGGGTGCAGGGTGCGGAACTCGGCGGCGAACTCGAGGCGCGGTCGTTCGCCCACCGGGTGAACCGCTCGGATTCGAACGCGTCGAAGGCACGGGTCGTCGCCAGCCAGGCGAACCAGAGTCGGACGCGTCTGGCGGCGCTCCGGACCGCGCGTCAGCAACTCGACGCGGCGCGTGAGAACGGGACCATCGGCGAGAACGAGTACCGGGTCCGGGCAGCGCAGTTGAGCGCACGGACGGCCGCTCTCAAGCGGGTGACGAATCGGACTGCACAGACGGCGCGGACGCTCCCGGCGGAGTCGCTCCGGCAGAACGGCGTGAACGAGACGGCCCTCGAGCGACTCCGGCAGGAGGCCGACGAACTCACTGGGCCGGAGATGGCCGCCATCGCACGGAGCCTCGCGGGACCGGGTGCGACGCGTGGAAACGGGTTCGGTCCGCCAGCGAACGCGAGCGAGCGTAGTCCACGCTCGGCGGGCCCGCCGGCCGATTCACCCGGACAGAACGGCGACGCCCAGGGGAACGCGTCGGACCAGCCCCGTGGAGAAGGACAGGGGCAGGGTGGTGACCGGGGACAGGGTGCGTCTCCAGCGACGAGTGGCCAGTCGGACAACGAGACGGCGACTGGCCGTGAGGCTGTGGACGGGAACGGTTCGACGGGCGGGCCGGGGCCGGACGACGACGCCAGCGGCAACGACAACGCTGGGCGTAACGGTAACGCCAGTGACGGGGGCAACCCCGGCGGCGCCGACGGGTCCGCGAACACGAGTGACCCGGGCCAGCCCGGGCCCCGTGGCGAAGGGCGCTGACGCGCCTCCGGTCTGAGAGCTGTCCGATATCGTGTCACTCTCTCTCGAAGATACAATTATAGCAGTGCCTCTCGTACCGAACACTGATGCAGTCCGCGTTCGCAGTGGTCGCGCTCCCCGTTGGACTCGTCCTCGTGACGGTGAGCGTGGTCACCGCGGCGCTGTACACCCCGTACACGACGTCGCGTATCGACACCACCATCACCGCGTTCATCGGCGTGACGTTACAGCTGGGGTGTCTCGTTGCGACGTCGTCTGCCGTCCTCTTCGTCTTCGGGGCACTCGAGGTCGCCGGACTCGCAGTCCCCCTGCTCGTCCAGGTCGTGCTGGCGTACGCGGCGAGTCACCTGACCATCTACGTCGCCTGTCTCAAGGTCACCGACCTGCAGGAGCGTCCATTGGACCCGGACGTCGTGCTGCAGTCGGGACCGCTCCGCTTCGTCTCGCGAGGGTCCGGGTCCGCCGAGACGTCCGCGGACAACTCGTGAGTGCGAGAGCGCGTCAGACGGACGTCTGTCACAAAGTATTTACTTGCGTCGTCGGTACCTTGTGGTAGACCGAGGAGGTCCAGCGGCAGACTGCGGGTAGGGGTACACGCATCTGACGCTGACTCCCGGCGCATTATCCAGACACCTACTACCGAGAGCGTCGCCTGTCTCGGTTCGAACACTCACGACGATAGATACTTCTCGGTATACCTCATAATCGAATATGGGGGAGACAGATGAGCACGACACCACTCGTTCACTGCCCAGCCTGTGGCTGGACCGGCGACACACACGAACTGGACGACACCCACGGCGGCCCGAACTGCCCGTCCTGCGGCGACCGGGTCAGGGTTCGCTGACCGCCCGAGGGCGTCTCACGGTCGGGGACGGTCGCCGACGGGGCCACCGTCCGGCCGGCACCGCGACCCACCGGTCGGGGGAGACGCTCCCTGCTGGCGACGGCGTTTTTTAACGCAACACGCGTTAGGTACTGACATGAGGCGAACACGTATCCTCCTGACCGCCCTCGTCGTCGGTCTCCTGCTCGTCGGGACGGCCACCGCCGTGTCTACTCCCCGCACCCAACCCGCCGACACGAGTCCGCCGGTCCGCGTCTTCGTGGGTGAGACGCTCGACGTCTCGGCCGTGGAGTTGACCGGTGGCGGAACCGTCGGGTCGGGGTCCGCCACGCTCGTCGGCCTCGCGGGCGACGCCGACGGGACGACCGAGTCCATCGACGACCCGACGGACGCCGACTTCGACGGCTTCGAGACCGGCAGTTACGACGTCGCGGCGGACGGAGACGACCGAGCGGACTTCGTCGTCGCCGAACCCCGCGTGACCAGCGTCGTCGTCCGGAACCAGAACGACGCGAACGTGACCGACGGCTGGGACCCCTCCGGGGGCGGCCTCACTCTGACGGTCGAGTACAACTTCGACGAGGCGGACCGACTCGACGTGACCGTCGAGAGCCCCGACGGCCTGGACGTCACGGCCCGGGTGACCGCCGTCGACCGAATCACCGACAGCGGCGGGAGCATCACGCTGGACCTCTCGGACGAACCGGTCGGGACGTTCGAGATTACGGTCGAGGGGAGCGACCTCGACCGCGCCTCGCGGACGGTGACCGTCCGGACGGGGCCGCGCGGGACGGCGACGCCGCTCCCGACCCCGACGGAGACCGAGACGGCGACCCCCACGCCGGTTCCCGCGACGCCGACGGACACGCCCACCGCGACGGAAACACAGCCGATCACTGCGATGCCGACGGACACGCCCACCGCGACGACGTCGCCGCCGACGGCGACGGAGACGCGGACCACAATCGAAACCGAGACCGCGTCGCCGACGCCACAGGGCACGACGTCGACGTCTACGCCGGGGTTCGGGGTGTGGTCTGCCCTCCTCGCACTGGTGGCTCTCTCGGTGCTGGCGCTCGGACGGTTCCGGTGACACGGTCTCCCGCACGGTCGACAGGGCGGTGAGGGCCGTCCTCGACCCACGCCCCACGCCCGTTGACGCCAGTTCCCGGCCACTGGTAGTACGACGGCTCGACCTCCGGACGCTGGTCGGCGACTGATACGACCCATTACACCCGGCCGAAGTCGGTCCCCGTGGGTTCAATCACTCGTTAAAAGGGTGTTCTCATCACGTCGAGGACAACTCGACGACCCCGTCGAAGCGCCCGGTCTTGGTCCGAGTCGCGGACGACTCCTCTTCACGTCGACAGTGGCGTGTGGACCATTGTTTCGCGCGATCCTACACCTGACGCCTAACAGCTATGGCTCCGGCGTGTCACGTAGCGAACAGTGCCGGAATGGTCGGTGGAACGAAAAGCGGAGTCGATGAAGCGCCTCGACTTTCGGACGGTGGGAGTTACGCCGCTGACAGCAGTAGCATGAGTACCCAGCAGAGCACGTCCTGGAGGATCTCGAGGACGATGGAATCGAGGACCGGCTCTCGACAGATGAGGCTGTCATCGATCGAAGCTAACTGTTCACCTGTGGGCTGGAATGCGTGCCAACGCATACGGTTATGTAGGGCATTCGGACTAGAATCAATTTTGTTGGTATTAAAAGAAGTGTATAAACTGTCACTCACATCGGTCCGGTTGGCTCCTCGGTGAATGGAGGTCTTACCGCAGTCCGCGCCTCAGCCCTGAGGCAGCTCTTGGCCAGACGCAATCTCGGATTGCCAACGGAGTCACTCGACGGCGAAGTCAGAGAACCCCGACGTCGACGACGCTGACACTGACGAGTTCGCAGGTGGTTCGAGGGAGACCGCGAGCGCGCGTTCCTGTGACCGCCGTCGACGCTCGTAACAGGCAACGCACTCCGTGAGTCCCTGTCGGCGCGCCGCCGACCTCGTCTGCGTCTCGGTCGGATACGGGAGTCGCGGGCACCGATTCGTGCTATGAAAGACGTGGTTGAGGTCGTCTGTCAGCGGTACGTATACGGTGGGATTGCGTACGTCTCTCATAGCGGTGAAGATAGCTGAGCAGAACCAATCCTGTAGATAAAACCACGGCTCTGGGAATCAGGACTGAGACCGGCGGAACGCGCTCCATGAGAGCTCAAGTCTGTTTAAGCGGACTGTCGGAGGTTCTGGATCGATTCGACGGGAGTGCGGCGTGTGTCCGGGACCTCACGGAGCGATTTGCGGCAGCGTCTGACGCGAGCGCGCACCGGTGACGCTGGAACCGGCCGTTACGGAAGGCGCCCCCTCAGAGCGCCATGCCGATGACCGCCCCCTTCCGTATGGGCTGGACCAACTCCACGTACCGAAACGCCCGGCAGGCACTCGAAGGCGACTGCCAGAACTTCCGACGTGGACTGCGCCGCCGCGATTGCGAACGCTTCGACCGGCTGAGCGAGTCTACGATCGAGAACATCCAAACGGCTGACAGCGGGCCCCCACGCAGTCCGCTGGGGCTGGTTCTCGGTCGGCTTGACCACCTCGAGCAGTCGTCGAAGCTGTTGGTACCGATTCGTCGACCTCGAACCTCCGGTCACGGTCGGTGGCTCCTTCGTGGGTGTCTCGCGTCACCTCGGATACGAGCGCAGAGTGTTTCGATTTCCGCAGCGACTGCACGAAAGGGCAGACACGCGTGTCAGCGCAGGGATTTTGAGGTCAAGCCGCAGAGCCAGGGACGGGATTCGAACCCGTGAAGTCTCGATTACAAGTCGAGTGCATGAACCGCCCATGCTCCCCTGGCGCGCTTCCGAGTTATCCGTCCTCCTTTGAGTGTGTATCGCTTCGGGCCGATTTCTCCAGTTCCACGCGGTGGGTACGGTAGCCGTGACGTTCGTAGAAGCGCCGCGCGTCGGCGTTCGCGGCCATCGCCTCGAGCGAGACGACGTCGGCACCGAACGCCGATAGGTCCTCCTCGGCGCGTTCGAGGAGGGCGCTCCCGACTCCCTCACCGCGCCGTTCGGGGACGACGAAGAGGTTGTGGACGACTCCGCGGGTGACCACCTGTTCGTAGTCGCCCCCTTCCAGCCCGAACATGACGAACCCGACGAGCCCCTCCACCGTCGGGCCGTCGGAGTCGTCCGCCGCACGCGCGACGACCACCCCGTCGCCGACGACGTGCTGCGCGAGTGACTCCCGGACCGGCGTCCTGTTCTCGTCGGCCCGGAGGTGAGAGCCGTACGCGCGCTGGCCGCGCGCGAGACGCACCCACAGTTCGACGAGGGCGTCCACGTCGCCGAGTGCGGCGGGTTCGATGCATACACCCGGGGGAACGGAGGACATATCCGTACATTACCCCCCGAATTGATGGATATACCGACGGTGATCGGCGACCACACCGGCGAATCATTATGTCGAACTGACAACTCCGACGCTCGGAAGAAAGGTTTATGCGTGCTTCACGACCGCACACCCATGAGGACAGTTATCATCATGGGCATCGCTGACACCTATTCCCGCGGCCGAAAGCTCGCGATCGAGCGCCCCGGTGTGCTCCTGGTCGCACTGGTCGCCGTCGTGCTCGTCGCCGATCTCGCTCGGCAGTTCAGCACCGGCGACGTACAGGTCCACGACATCGGGTCACTCGTCTGGGACGGCCTGATGCGCGGACTCGTCATCGGTCTCGCTGGAATCGGGCTGTCGATGACGTACAGCATTCTGAACTTCGCGAACTTCTCGCACGGCGACTACATCACCGCCGGTGCGTTCACCGGGTGGGGGACGACCTACCTCCTCGCGGGGCTGGGCCGGCCGAGCGCCGACATCGGCTCGCTCCTCCTCGTCGGGGCCGGCGGGTCGGTGTTCGGTGGGGCGCTGGGAACCGGGGTCACCGGCACGCCGCTGGCCGTCGTGGCCGGGCTCCTCGTCGCGGGGGTGTTCACTATCCTCCTCGCGCTCGGCGTCGACAAGTTCATCTACAAACCAATCCGGAACGAGGACGGTATCACTCTCCTCATCACCAGCATCGGCGTGGCCTTCGCGCTCCGCTATCTGATGCAGTTCGTCTACGGTTCCGACGTCCGAGGCACCACGGCCCAGCCGCCTCAGGTCGGCGCGTACCTCTGGGACGGACAGGTGTTCATCTCCGCACACGACATCGCGCTTCTGGTCGTCGCCGGCGGGTTGATGCTCGGCGTCCACATCCTCCTGCAAGCGACGAAGCTCGGCAAGGCGATGCGCGCGATGGCCGACAACGAGGACCTCGCGCGTATCACCGGTATCCCGACCGAGCGTGTCGTCCGGGCCACGTGGATTATCGGCGGCGGCCTCACCGGCGTCGCCGGCTACATGTTCGTCCTCTGGAAGGGGACGCTCGGATTCAACGACGGCTGGCTCCTCTTGCTTCTGATCTTCGCCGCCGTCATCCTCGGCGGCATCGGCTCCATCTACGGTGCCATCGCGGGCGGGCTCATCATCGGGCTCACCGCCTCGATGTCGGTCATCTGGATCCCGTCGGCGTTCGCCCGCGCCGCCGCGTTCCTCGTCATGATCGTGATCCTACTGGTGAAGCCGAAGGGGCTCTTCGCCGGGAGGGCGACGGCATGAGTTCCCGCGTCGACGCGCTGACCGAACGGATGCCGGGCGGCGACGCGGGGCTCATCCTCCTCCTGCTCGCCGTGCTGTACCTCGCGTACATCCTCAGCGGCGTCATCCTTGGCTTCTCGCTCCGGGGACAGCTGAACTCGCTGGCCGTGCTGACGTTCTTCATCGGCGTCTTCGCCATGCTGTCGCTCGCGCTGAATCTTCACTGGGGGTACACGGGCCTGTTCAACATCGGCATCGTCGGCTTCATGGCCGTCGGAATCTACGTGATGGCGCTCTTCTCGAAACCCATCTACCAGCCCGGGAGCGCCGCTCAGGTCGGCGGCCTCGGCCTCCCCATCATCGTGGGTATCATCGCCGGGATGACCGCCGCCGCCCTCTTGGGACTGGTGGTCGCCCTCCCGGCGTTGCGGCTCAGAGCGGACTACCTCGCCATCGTGACCATCGCCATGTCCGAAATCGTCCGGTTCACTTTCCTCTCCTCGCAGTTCCAGGTGTTCCAGCTCTTCGGACGGCGGGTCGGCTTCGGTGGGGGGTCCGGCGTCATCCTCAACTACACCGACCCCCTCCAGGCGTTCTTCGAGGCGTTCGGTCTCTGGAACGCCTACCTGGGCGTCGTCGAGGCCACCGAGGCCATCGTCCCGACGAACCCCAAGCCGGTCGTCGACGGAATCGTCTACGGCCTGATGCTCCTCGGGTTCGTCGCGGTGTACTTCTGGCTCCTGAAGCGCACGGGCGAATCGCCGTTCGGGCGCGTCCTCAAGGCGATTCGCGAGGACGAGGACGTCGCCAACTCGCTCGGCAAGGACACCAACGGCTTCAAGATCAAGTCGTTCATGCTCGGCTGTGCGCTCATGGGGCTAGCCGGCATCCTCTGGTTCATGGGCCAGGGTGCGGTGACCCCGAACACGTTCCGTCCGCGCATCACCTTCTTCGTCTGGATTGCGCTCATCATCGGTGGTGCCGGCTCGAACACCGGCAGCATCGTCGGCGGCGCGGTGTTCGCGGCACTGCTCTACCAGGGGCCGCGCTACCTCAAGAACGTCCTCGAGGAGATTCTGCCGTCGGCCTCCGCACCGAGTTCGTTCGGCCCGGCCATCTCGCCGCTCATCTCACAGGGCGACCCGCTCCCCTTCGTCTTCTACACGCTCGACAGCGTCCGCCAGCTCCAGCTCGTCATCATGGGCGTGGTCCTCATCTGGCTCATGCACAACCGTCCGAACGGGATGCTCGGCCACCGGAAGGAGACCGCCGCCAGCATCGACCTCTCGGCGCGCCGTGGCAAGGCAGTCGCTGCCGACGGAGGTGAGGACGATGAGTGAAGCGACCGACACGGGCGGCGCGTCCGGCGGCGGCCAGGGCGCCCCGGACGACGTCGACGCCGACGCGGCCGCCCTCTCGGCGACGACCGACGTCGACCTCGAACAGTACCCCCTGCAGGTGAAGGGACTGCACAAGTCGTTCGGCGGCATCACCGCCGTCGACGGTGCGGAGTTCCAGGTCGAACGCGGCTCGCTTACCGGGCTCATCGGTCCCAACGGGGCCGGCAAGTCGACCACGTTCAACCTCATCACGGGGATGTACCGCCCGGACGCCGGCACCGTCGTGTTCAACGGTGAGGACATCACGGGGATGGAGCCGTACACGGTGGCCAACCGTGGACTCGTTCGGACGTTCCAGATCGCTCGCGAACTCAAGGACATGACCGTTCTGGAGAACATGATGCTCGCGCCGCAGGGACAGATCGGCGAGAGCCTCTGGCGCTCCGTGACGCCGGGAACGCGGAAGAGAGTCGTCGAGCAGGAGGAGGAACTGCTCGAACGGGCGTGGGAGACGCTGGAGTTCTTCGAAATCGACCACATCGCCGAGGAGTACGCGGGGAACCTCTCGGGCGGCCAGCGGAAGCTGCTGGAGATGGCCCGTGCCCTGCTCACCGACCCCGACATGCTGCTGCTCGACGAACCGTTCGCGGGGGTGAACCCCTCGCTGGAGAAGCGACTCCTCGAGCACATCCACGAACTCCGCGAGCAGGGGTACACGTTCCTGCTCGTCGAACACGACATGGACCTCATCATGGAGAACTGTGAACACGTCATCGTCATGCACCAGGGGAAGGTTCTCACCGAGGGGACCCCGGCCGACATCAAGTCGAACGAGGAGGTCATCGAGGCGTACCTCGGAGGCAACGTATGAGTTCGACCGACGCGGACACGGAGCCGGACCGAACACCGGAGACGAGCCTGCTCGAAGTCGAGAACCTCGACGCGGGGTACGGCGACCTCCAGATTCTCACCGATGTCGATATGTTCGTCGACGACGGCGAGTACGTCACCATCGTCGGCCCCAACGGCGCCGGGAAGTCGACGCTGATGAAGAGCGTCTTCGGACTCACCAACCACATGGGCGGGACCGTGACGTTCGACGAGGAGGACATCACGGGTCTCATCCCCGAGCAGATCATCCACAAGGGCATTGGCTACGTCCCACAGAACGAAAACATCTTCACGTCGCTGTCGGTGCAGGAGAACCTCGAGATGGGCGCGTACATCCTCGACGAGGTACCGGAGGACGCCCTCGAAGCCGTCTTCGAGCGGTTCCCCATCCTCAGAGAGCGCAAAGAACAGAAAGCCGGCACCATGTCCGGTGGACAACAGCAGATGCTCGCGATGGGTCGGGCGCTGATGCTCGACCCCGACCTCCTCCTGCTCGACGAGCCCTCGGCCGGACTGGCCCCCGACCTCGTCGACGACATGTTCGACCGCATCGACGCCATCAACGACGACGGCACCGCCATCCTCATGGTCGAACAGAACGCCAAGGAGGCGCTGCGGCGGTGTGACCGCGGCTACGTGCTCGCCAACGGGCAGAACCGCTACGTCGACTCCGGCGACGCTCTCCTGAACGACCCGCAGGTCAGACAGGACTTCCTCGGCGGCTGAGTCGTGCTCATCCCGGGTCACGACGCCGACTCGTCGCCGCGCCGTTCGCCGCTCGCCGCTCGGTGAACCCCTCGCGACGGGCGGCCTCCGACGAGGAACCGAACCGGGGCGAGCCCGCCACGGAGACGGGCCCCGTGGTCTTGAACACTTATTTATGGGGCCGGTCTCAACGTCCGGTCCACCTTACCATGGTCACTCTTCTCGCGGCGGCGGGCGTCCTCGTTGCGGTGTTCGTCGGGTTCAACATCGGCGGCTCCTCGACGGGCGTCGCCTTCGGCCCGTCGGTCGGGAGTCGACTCGTGCGGAAGGTGACCGCGGCGACGCTGTTCACCGGGTTCGCCCTCGTGGGTGCGTGGACCGTCGGGCGGAACGTCATCGACACGATGAGCACCAGCATCGTGCCCGCCGCCCAGTTCTCACCCGTCGCCAGCGTCGGTGTCCTCTTCTTCACGGGCACGTCGTTGCTCGTCTCGAACCTCTACGGCGTCCCTGCCTCGACGTCGATGACCGCCGTCGGAGCCATCGTGGGGTTGGGGCTGGCGACCGGGACGCTCAACGAGGCGTTGATGTTCACCATCGTCTCGGCCTGGATCGTCGCCCCGCTCGTGGGATTCGTCTGTGGCGCGGTCGTCGGTCGCTACGTCTACCCGTATCTCGACCGCCGAATCGCGTTCACGCGGTTCGACTCCCACCTGATTCGACTGGACCGCTCCGGGACCGTCCCCCGACCACGGTTCAATGCCAACGCCTCCGCACGTGACATCGTCGGCTCCGCGACTGTGGTGCTCATCGCCTGCTACATGGGGTTCTCCGCGGGGGCGTCGAACGCGGCGAACGCCGTCGCACCCCTCGTGGGAACGGAGGGGCCGCTGACCGTCGACCAGGGGGTCCTCCTGGCCGTCTTCGCGTTCGGGCTGGGCGGGTTCACTATCGCCAGACGGACGCTCGACACCGTCGGGGACGACATCACCGAACTCCCGATTCTGGCGGCACTCATCGTCTCTGTCGTCGGCGGGACCATCATCACCGTGCTGTCGACGCTGGGCATCCCGGCGAGCCTCGCGGTGAGCACCACCTGCTGCATCATCGGCCTCGGCTGGGGTCGGGCGAGTCGGGCGGCGACGGTCGTCGAACTCGCGACACCCGCGTCCAGGCAGGAGCAAGAGCTCGACCTCGACGTCTCGACGGGCGCCCTCGTCACCTCGCGGGCCGAGGACGCCCCGACGAGTCCGACGGTCGGTGACCTTGCCCGAGGAGAGGCCCCACCCGAGCAACCCGACGAGGAGTTGCCCGACGTCCCGGAAATCGGCGAGAAGGAACCGGCGGAGCTCGACCGGCGGAGCCTCTTCGACCCGAGCGCCGTCAAGCGCATCGCGATGCTGTGGGTCCTCACACCCACACTGGCGGTGGCCGGGTCGTACCCACTCTTCCTCGTCGTCCTGTAGCTCGCGGCTCGTGGACTGGACGGTAGGGCGGGCAGGACTCCCTCGCGAGCGCGTCGCCCTACCGGACGACCGTCACGGGGACCGGCGACCGACGGAACACCTTCTCGGCCACGTTCCCGACGAACAGCCGGTCCGCCAGCGTCCCGCCGTGGCTCCCCAAGACGACCGTGTCGAACTCGTCTGCGACGTCGAGAATCGTCCGGGCGGGGTGGCCGGTTCCGACCTCCGTGCGGACCTCGACGCCGTACTCGTCCGCAATCTCCTGCGCGCGGGTCACCACCGGCTCCGCGTACTCTCTCATCGACTCCTCGGGGTCGTCCGAGAGGGCGATCGCCGTCGCCTCCCCGAACATCGCAGAGGGCTCCCCCACGACCGTCAGCACCGTGATCTCCGCCGTCGGGTGGACCTCCAGCGCGTACCGGAGCGCCTGCTCTGCCACCTCAGAGCCGTCCATCGCGACGAGAACCCGTGACACCATGTTCGAAGTCCGCCCGTCTCGTCAATAAAGCCTCGCCTCGCCGAACAATCGTCGTCTCGAAGCCGTTCCGGTTCAGCCGGCGCGCACAGAGCGGTCGCTCGGCGGTAGAAAAATCGGAGGAGTGGGAGTGGCTTCCGACCCGCGGCTCAGGCCTGCTCGCCCTGCAGCGCGGTCTGGATGACCGACGAGTACGACGACTCGTTCCGGTTGTACGCGACCTGGGTGAGCACGCTGCCGTCGAACTGGTCCTCGAAGACGCTCGAGAAGCGGTTCGAAAGCTGCTGTCCGTAGTCGTTGTTGACGTACAGCGTCGACACCGTGTCGGCACCGAGGCGCTCGGACATGACCTGCGCCATGACTCGGCCCTGCAGGCGGTCCGAGGGTGCCGTCCGGAAGATGAAGTCGTTGTCCTCGAGGTTCGTCACCGACAGCGCCGTCGAGGACGGCGAACAGCCGACGATCTCGTTCGGGATGGCGACCTGCTGGGAGAACGGGACGTTCACGCCGGAGGAGGCCGTCCCACAGATGAACGGCACGCCCGCGCTCGCGAGCGAGTTACCGGCCGCGACGCCGGCGCTCGGCGAGGTCTGGGTGTCTTCGACCTGCGCGTTCACCGAGAGACCGGCGGGGTTGTTCTCGTTGACGAGCATCCCGGGAATCTGGGCGGCCTGAATCATCGGCTGCCCGGTCGAGGCGAGCGAGCCCGTCTCGGGGAGGAGGATTCCGAGCGAAATCTCACGGTCGCTGCCGCCGGGACCGCTGTCGGCCGAGGGACCGGCACCCTCGGGGTTCGACCCGGCGAACGACTGCGTCTCGATGGCGGTCGTCGACTGCGAGTCGACGCCCTCGAACTCCCAGATGGCGTACGCCGCGGACGCGGGGTCGCCGTTCTGGTCGAAGTTCGTCGCCGACGAGGCACCCTGGTAGTTGATGTCTTCGCCGTTCGCGGCGGCCTCGACCCCCTCGACGAAGTTCTGCGGGCCGACCTCCATCCCGCCGGGGTTGGCGATGCGGCGCATCTGCTCTTTCACCGCCGGACCGTTGTTCTCGCCCGCGGCGGCGTTCGCGAGAATGCCGATTGCCGCGGAGTCGAACGACTGCGAGGTGAACACGCCGGGCGCGGCGTCGTACTGCTCCTGGAACAGGTCGTTGAACGCCTGCTGGTTCGGACCGCCAGCGGCGGGTGCGGTTCCGGTGACGTTCTCCATCGGGTTCCCGACCTGTGCCGGGAGGGCACCGTCGCGGAGACCGTCGGGGATGAGGATCGGAAGCTCGCCGTCGGTCTGGCTGTAGAAGTCACGGAACAGCTGGATACCCTCGGCTGGATAGCCGATGATGATGAGGCCGTTGACCTCGCCGGCCATACCGCCACCGTCACCGTCACCGGAGCTGGTCCCCTCCGTCTCGGTCATCTCGGACCCACCCTCGGTCATCTCGGTGCTCTCGCCGCCGCCGGACTCCCCACCGGACTCGCCGCCGGACTCGCCGCCGCCGTTTCCACCGCCACCGATACATCCAGCGAGGCCGGCCACGCCTGCTGCGCCGGCTCCTTTCAGGAACTTACGTCGGTCGATATCACGGACCATGTTCCGTCGATAGGTACAGCCGGTTATAAATCTACCCTTGTGAATGACATACACATCAACCTACGGAGGTCCCGCCGTCACTGACTCGGGGTGTGTCGTTCTCGAATCTGGGACCCGAAGGCGGTCGGCCGGGGCGACGACGGCCGGTTCTCCGGGAACCAACACGTTGAAACGCACTCTCCGCGTCCGGTCTATCCGAATGGCCATCCCGTCGTTCGTCATCGGCATCGCGGGGGGCACCGGCGCCGGGAAGACGACGGTGGCACGCCTCGTCACGGAGAACGTCGGCGACTCCGTGACCCGAATCCCCATCGACAACTACTACGAGGACCTCAGCCACCTCGACTTCGAGGAACGGAAGAACCGGAACTACGACCACCCCTCGGCGTTCGAGTGGGACCTCCTCCGCGAACAGGTGAGTGCCCTCCTGGAGGGGCGGTCGGTCGAGATGCCGCAGTACGACTTCTCCCAGCACAACCGGAAACCGGAGCGGAAGACCGTCGAACCGACGGACGTCATCATCCTCGAGGGCATCCTCGTGTTGCACGACGACGTGCTCAACGAGATGATGGACCTCCGACTGTACGTCGAGACGGACGCGGACGTCCGCATCCTCCGGCGCATCCAGCGTGACGTCATCGAGCGCGGACGGGACCTCGAGGGCGTCATCGAGCAGTACCTCTCGACGGTCAAGCCCATGCACGAGCAGTTCATCGAACCGACGAAGCGGAACGCGGACCTCATCATCCCCGAGGGGGCCAACAGCGTCGCGGTGAGCCTCCTCGAAGAGAAGGTCCGTGCGGAGGTCACCGGCAGTGCGCCGCGGACGTGGGAGCGCACCCCGGTCGAACTCGAACTCGACGCCGAGTACGACGAGCGCGACTAGGCGCGTTCGCCGGCGAACTCGTCGGCACCCTCGTAGAACCAGAGGTCGTTCTCGCGCATCGCCCGGCCGAGCGCCTGGTGGAGTTCGACGAAGTCGGCGAACTCCTCTCCTTCGACCCCCTCGAAGACCTCACGGAGCGAGACGACGCGTTCGGAGTCGATACGGACGGGGTCGTCGCCGTACTCGGAGACGAACTCGTCGCGCGAGAGCGGGAAGTCTTCCTCCTCGTCGATCTTCTTGGCGATGATCGCGTGGCCGTACTTCCGTCGGCCCTCGCTCCCCTGTTCTCCGTCGGGGTCGTGTGGCCAGTCCATACGGGAGGGTTGGGAGGACACCTGAAAGCCGTTACGCTGTCGGTCGTCAGTGGGAGTCCTGCGCCGTGGGAGGGGTGCGGACGACCGAGAGCGACACCGTCGTGTCAGTCGGCACCGCCGCCTGAGTGGCCTCGGCGTCGCGCAACTCCCGCCGCCACCGTTCGAGGGCCGCGTCGCCGGCGGCAGTGTCGACGTGGAGTGTCGCCGACAGCGACGCCACCGCCGACTGGTAGCCCGCCGGCACGTCCGCGTCTCTCGGGACGGTCCCGTCGACGACGACCCGTGCGACGTCCAGTCGTTCCGTGAGTGCGTCGTTCCGGCTGTGACTCGCCGCGACGAGGTAGCTCGTGAACAGTTCCAGCACCGTCCCGGTCGGCATCGGGGTGTCCGCCGAGCGGTTGAGCCGGAAGTCGAAGGGGTCGGCCGACCGGGCCGCCCCGTTGTCGGCCCCGGACACGTTACGACGCCCCTCGTCGGCGGAGAAGTCGGCGTCGTCCACGGCCTCGACCCGGTGGGTGTCCGCGGCGAGCGCCGTCGGTGGCGACGTGTACTCCGAAACGGACGGACGGTCAGTCACGACGGACCCACGTTTCTACTGGACATTCTATCGTGAGGGTTACGGCGGAGCCATTTGAGTCTATGGGCAGACGCGGTCCGACTCGGTCCTCAGTGCTCCTCGCGGCCGCCCGCGCGAGTCGTGACGAGGAGGTCGACGCCGACGAGTCCGGGCACCATCGAGAACGGGACGTCGTCGCCGACCAGGTGGTCGCGCCACGCGGCGAGTCGGTCGGCCGGTTCGTCGGTGTGGGCTTCGACCAGCGCCCGGACGCGGGTCGTCGCTCGCGGCGGTGCCGCGCGCCAGAAGCCGTCCTCGCCGGGGGAGTCGACGGTACCGCCGTCGGACCGCGTCGTCCCGCCTTCCACCTCGACGACGACGCGGTTCACGTCGAGCGCGAGGCCGAGGGCGGCCGACCGGTGTGCGGCCGCGACGCCGAGATAGCTCGCGAGCAGTCCGAGCGCCGGGTCTTCCGGGGACCCTCCTTCGACGGCGAAGTCGAACGCGCCCGCTTCGGCACTCGAGGCGCACTCGTTCACCGCCTCGATTCGCTTCGTGACACGGCGGGTCACCGCTGGTGGCTCGGTAGTCGACGGCTGGTCCGGTGTAGTAGGTGGCGTCATCTGGTTCGCTCCACGGGCGTCGAACGACCGTTCGCCGGGAACGACCGCCGCTCACGTCTATTATTACGAGCGATATTATTTAAAAATAGTAGGTTGCTGACGTTCAATTGTCGTCGTGCACGGACGGTATAATCAGCGGAACGGCCCGGCGGAGTCGGACCCGACGGCGGGCGGGAGGCCACGCCAGTCTCGACCCGCCGTTCAGTCGAGCAGCCCGAACTCGGCGAGGAGCGGTGCCGTCTCCTTCGGAACGACCCGCTCGGCGTCGCGGCGGGCGGCGAGCAACGGGACGACGGTGTCGAGGTCCCCGGGTGTCCGCAGCACCGGTTGCATCGGGAGGAAGTCGACGCCGAGGCCGGCCTCGTCGCCGCGGGCGGCGAGCGTCGCCACCTCGGGCGCGGCGAAGGCGTCGGCGAAGTCGATGGGTTCGGTGAAGGCGGCGTAGAAGACCCGTCCGTCCGGTGCGGGGCCGAGGACGACCGGTGTCGTCCGGAGCTTCATCGCCGCCGAGTCGATGGTCGCGCGGGTCACGAACGGGGCCGTCCCGCGGACGACGGCCACCGAGTCGACCGCCTCCTCACGGAGGAGGTGGGTCGCCGTGTTCCCCGCTCGGGCGGCGTACGACGACCCTACCTGGACCTCGAACCGGACGTCGTCGGGGTCCGAGACGACGGCGGCCGCGAGCGCACGAACCTCCGCCTCGGCCTCGCCCTCGTCGCGCCGGTGCTCCGCCGGGAGGAGTTCCTCGGGCCGGTAGTTGACGAGAAGGTCACCCCCCGACCGTTCGACGGCGACGAACGTGTCTTTCAGCATCGCGGCGTACAGGTCGGCGGCCTCGCTGGCCGTCAGCGGGCCGTCCTCGACGAGTTCGGGGAGTACCAGTCCGGGTCGCGGCGGGTCACAGAGGACGCAGACGACGGTCATATCGGGGAGGTACGGCGGCGTGGCCTTGAACGCGCCGCTTCGGGGTCACGGCTCGGCGACCGGTCACCGACTCCGGCGCCCCTTCGTCTGGCGGTAGTCGCGGGCGAAGACGTTCTCGAGGATGTGGTCGACGAACGCCTCGGTGTCGGCGTCGGTCTGGTCTTCGAGAGATTTCATCGGCACCAGCTCGAAGCCCCTCCCTCTGATGGTCGTCGCGTGTGCCTCCTCGACGTCGAAGCTCTCGGGCGGGCGGGTAGTGTACTCGACGGCGAGGGTCCGGAGCGCGCGCTCGCCGACGGGCACGATGATGTGCGGGTTTATCATCCTGATTTCGGCCGTCAGGAACGGGTCGCAGTTCGTCACCTCCGCGTCGGTGGCGGGTCGGGTGGGGTGCCGACAGCGCGCCAGGTAGGTGAGGAAGACGTTCTGGAGGTCCGGTTCGGTCGCGTCCGGCGGCGAGCGTGAGAAGCCGAGTTCGCCCAGCACCCTCTGGAGTCGTTCCCCCCCGCCGTCGCCTGTGAAGGGGACGCCGGTCCGGTCAGCCGCCTGCGAGGGCGAGTCGCCGACGAAGAGGAACTCGGCGCCCACGTCGCCGTAGCCGTGGACGACCTGCGTCCGTGTCTCTGGCAACGCGTCGCAGTTCGTACACGCTTCGTCCATGTTGAAGGGGTTCCGGAGGCGGTCTTGTTCTGCGTCCACAGTCGATGCAGGAGGCGAACCGGGAAAACCTCGGGGGTCCCGTCGGGAGCGACGGCGTGGCGAGCGAGCGTACGCGCCGGACGGGACGTGGTTCGAGTGTCCCGCGAGGACGGCCGAGTGTGCGGAGACCGCACCACAGACAGTCACGGGCACCACCCCCGGTTCTTCCCGGTCGGCCGACACCGACCGGTGTGGAGTGAAAGTAGAACTGGGTCACTCCGCGGCCACGGCGTTCGAACCGACCACGAACCGCGAGAACGACGTCTGCCGACCGGTGAAAGTGGTCCGGACGTCGCCCGTCCCGTCAGCGGTTCAGCCCGCCTCGCTCCTTCACGTCGAGGATGAAGCGGACGTTCCGGTAGATCTCTTCTGGCGTGGTCTCCTCGTCCGCGTCGTAGAGGTCGCTCACGCGGTAGAGGACGGCGGCGAGTTGCTGGCTCTCGGAGGACTCCCCGCGGACGTCGTCGGCGACGGCTCTGAGGAGTCGCGTCCGTTCGGGGCCCGGTTCGAATCTCCCGTCGGACGAGGTCATCGCGAGACGCGACGGCGGTGGACGACGCCGACGTTGTTGGCGACGTTCTCGGTCATCACCCGGAGAGCGTCGGCCGTCTCGTTGTCCTCGACGAGCACCATCGGCTTCCCGCTGTCGCCGCCCTCCCTGACAGCGGGGTCGAGCGGCACCGACCCCAGGAACGGGAGTTCGTTCTCGTCGGCGAAGGCGCGGCCCCCGCCGGCGCCGAAGACGTCGTGCAAGTTGCCGCAGTCGGGACAGCGGAACCCTGCCATGTTCTCGACGATGCCCAGCACGTTGGTGTCGTGCTTCCCGAACATCCGCAGGCCCTTACGCGCGTCGTCGAGCGCGACTTCCTGGGGGGTAGTGACGATGACCGACCCGGTGAGCGGGAGCGTCTGGAGGATGGTCAACTGGGTGTCGCCGGTCCCCGGCGGGAGGTCCAGCACCATGTAGTCGAGCGTCCCCCACTCGACGTCCTCCACCAGCTGCGTGAGCACCTTGTGGACCATCGGCCCCCGCCAGATGACGGGGTCGTCCTCGCCGACGAGGAAGGCCATGCTCATCAGCTTCATACCGAACTTCTCGGGCGGGATGATGGTCTCCTGCGACGTGGCCTGGGGGTGTTCGTCGGCGTCGACCATCCGCGGCACGTTCGGGCCGTAGACGTCGGCGTCGAAGAGGCCGACGCGGGCGCCGAGCTTCGAGAGTCCCGCGGCGAGGTTGACGGCGATGGTCGACTTCCCGACGCCCCCCTTCCCCGAGGCGACGGCGACGATGTTCTTCACGCCGGGGAGCACCTCGTCGCCGGCGCTACCCGGGAGCTTCGCCGTCAGGTTCGCCTCGAGGCCGGCGTCGGCGAGTACCTCCCGGACCCGACGAGCGATGGCCGACTCCTGTGGGGAGTACGGCGCCCCGAGTGCGAGCGACACGCGGGCGGTGTCGCCGTCCAGTTCGACGGCGTTGACGAGTCCCAGCGAGACGATGTCGTCACCGAGTGCCGGGTCGTCGACCCCGCTCAACAACTCGCGTACCTCCGCTTCGTCCATGCAGTAGCATCCGTCCGTCCGGCGAATAAGGGTTGTGAAGGGGTGAGAACGGGGGCGCGGGGCGAGGCGAGGCGCTCACCACTGCTCGCTCCGGCCGCCACACCGCGGACACTGGTGAGCCTATGGTCACACTGCAGCAGCGGACGGACGGTCGGACGTGACGGCTGAACCGACCCCCGTCGTTATGTCAAAAATGACATTACGAACGGTCACGATTCGCCGTGACGTGTAACGGTAAACGGTTACATCACGCCCCGAACGACCCGGCAAGTTAAGACTCCACACATCCACGATTCTCCCACATGCTCGAGGACGACTTCGGCCGGGAGGTGACAGGGGTCCGGGTCTCGCTGACGGACCGGTGCAACTTCGACTGCGTCTACTGCCACAACGAGGGGCTGGGTGACACGCGCGGCCCGATGGAGCCGGGCGACAACGAGATGTCGACCGACGACGTCGTGCGGTTCCTCGAAGTCGTCGAGGAGTACGACGTCCGCAAGGTGAAGTTCACGGGTGGCGAACCCATGCTCCGGCAGGACCTCGAGGAGATCATCCGCCGGACCCCCGACTCGATGGAGACATCGCTCACCACGAACGGGACCTTCCTGCCCGGTCGGGCCGAGGCGCTGAAGGAGGCGGGCCTCGCGCGGGTCAACGTCTCACAGGACGCGCTCGACCCCGAGGCGTTCGCCGAAATCACGAAGTCCGGCGCGTACGACAAGGTGATGGAGGGCGTCCAGGCCGCCGTCGACGCCGGCCTCACCCCGGTGAAGCTGAACATGGTCGTCTTCGAGCACACCGCGGGCTACGTCGAGGAGATGGTCGACCACGTCGCCGAGAACGAGGGGCTCCAGCTCCAGCTCATCGAGTACATGCCGGAGCTCACGGGGAAACCCGAGTGGAACATCGACATCGACCGCGTCCACAACTGGCTCTCGGACATCGCCGACCGGGTCGAGCGACGCGAGATGCACGGCCGCCGTCGGTACTTCGTCGGCGAGGGGATGGTCGAAATCGTCGACCCCGTCGAGAACGAGTCGTTCTGCGCGAACTGCCACCGCGTGCGCGTCACGCACGAGGGGTACCTCAAAGGGTGTCTCAACCGCAACGACGACCTGCGGCCGATGGGTGAGATGACTCGTGCGGAGATTCGCGAGGCGTTCGAGGCCACCGTCGCGAGCCGCGTCCCCTACTACGGCGAGTACCTCGTCAAGGACGACGACGGCGAGTGGGTCGTCAACGACGAGTACCTCGGCGTCGACCTCGACCCCGACCCGGTCCCGGCGGACGACTGACCGCCACCCCGACGGCCGACCCGGTCACTTCGGGGACGGGCGGCCGTGTCGACGTGCTACACGCGGACGGTCCTTTCGTGACGTTTAAGTACACTCTCCCAGTTGTATCGACTGCAAACACTGTAGGGGCACCGGGTCCCGAGTCCGCCACGGGCGACAGTGAATCAGAAGCGGGTTGCGGTAGCCAAGCCTGGCCCAAGGCGCAGGGTTGCTAACTCTGTGGCGTCAAGCCTCCGGGGTTCGAATCCCCGCCGCAACGCTCACCAAATTAGTCATGAGTGCAGAAGAACCACAGGACGACTCTGCCGAAGACGACGACCTTCGGTACTTCGTCAGAATCGGTCAGACCGACCTCGACGGGACGAAGAGCGTCGAGCGGAGTCTGTCCGACATGAACGGAATCGGCAAGCGTACAGCGCGCGTCGTCGCCGACGCGGCCGGCGTCGATCGAATGGCGACCTTCGGCCGACTCGACGACGACGACATCGAAGCCGTGGTCGAGGTGGTCGAGAACCTCGAAGAGCACATCCCGTCGTGGATGGCGAACCGCCAGCGCGACTTCTTCAGCGGGGAGACGAGCCACATCGTCGGTTCGGACCTCGGTCAGAAGCGCACCCACGACATCAACCGGATGAAGATGATCAACTGCTACAAGGGTGTGCGCCACAAGCGCGGCCAGAAGGTCCGCGGACAGCGTACCAAGTCCACCGGTCGCTCCGAGGGCACCATCGGTGTCAACGTCGAGGCGATCAAGGAGGACATGGCCGAAGAGGGCGGTGACGACGAATGACGACCGGCAAGAACACCAAGTTCTACGAGACGCCGAACCACCCCTTCCAGGGCGAGCGCATCGCGAGCGAGGCGGGCTTGCTCGGCGACTACGGCCTGAAGAACAAAGAGGAACTCTGGCGCGCCCAGTCGCAGCTTCGTGACATCCGTCGCGAGGCCCGTCGCCTCCTCGGCGAGGCGCAGGGTGACGTCGAGGCCGCCGAGACGGCCGGTGCGGACTTCCTGAACCGGCTCCGCCGACTGGGCATCCTCTCCGAAGAGGACGACATCTCCCAGGTGCTCGGCCTGGACGTCACGGACCTGCTCGAACGCCGCCTCCAGACCATCGTCTACCGGAAGGGGCTGGCGAACACGCCCCAGCAGGCGCGTCAGTTCGTGACCCACGGCCACATCACGGTCGACGGTGCCCGCGTCACGGTCCCGTCCCGGAAGGTCGAGGTCGACGAGGCCCCCCTCGTCGCCTTCGACGCGAACAGTCCGCTCGACGACGACCTCCACCCGGCACGGGCGGAGGCACAGGAGTAACATCATGAGTGAAGGAGAAGGAGACCGCTGGGGTATCGCCCACATCCACGCGTCGTTCAACAACACGCTGATGACCGTCACCGACCAGACCGGCGCCGAGACCGTCGCGAAGTCCTCGGGCGGGTCGGTCGTGAAGCAGAACCGCGACGAGGCGTCGCCGTACGCCGCGATGCAGATGGCCGACGCCATCGCCGAGGAAGTGAAGGCGGCGGGCATCACGAAGCTCCACGTCCGCATCCGCGGCCCCGGTGGCAACCGGACGAAGTCGCCGGGTCCCGGTGCGCAGGCGGCCATCCGCGCGCTCGCCCGTGCCGGCATCGAGATCGGTCGCATCGAGGACGTCACGCCGCTGCCGCACGACGGCACCCGAGCGCCCAAGAACCGACGGTTCTAAGATGACAGGACAGTTCGAAGTCGAGTTCATCGAACGCTCCGACCGGAAGGCGCGCTTCGTCGCGCGCGGGCTGACGCCGGCGTTCGCCAACGGGATCCGTCGAGCGATGATCGCCGACGTCCCGACGTTCTCCATCGACGACGTGCGGTTCGTGGAGAACTCCTCGGTGATGTTCGACGAGATGATCGGGCTCCGTCTCGGCCTCGTGCCGCTGACGACGCCGCTCGACGACTTCGAGGTCGGTGACGTCGTCACCCTGGCGCTCGACGTCGAAGGGCCCGCGACGGCGTACTCCGGCGACGTCCGGACGTCGGAACCGCTCGTCGAACCCGCCGACGAGAACGTCCCCATCATCGAACTCAAAGAGGGCCAGCGGCTCGAACTCGAGGCCGACGCCGTCCTGGAGACGGGGAAGACCCACGCCAAGCAGCAAGGCGGCGTGGCCGTCGGCTACCGCCACCTCCAGCGCGTGGAGGTGCTCGGCGACGACCCCGAGGCCGAGTTCGACGAACAGGAGTCGAACATCCTGCGCGGCGTCATCGAGGAGGACGGCGAACTCGTCCCCACCGAGGCGTTCGACAACGACCTCACGAACCGGTACCCCGGTAAGGAGGTCGAAGTCCACGACGTCCCCGGCGCGTTCGTCTTCCACGTCGAGACGGACGGGTCGTTCTCCGTCGAGGAGCTAGTGACCCGCGCCGTCGACTCCATCGAAGCGCGCGCGGCCGAACTCGAAGAGAAAGTCGCAATCTAACCACCGAACGAGAACCGATGCGCCCCCGAAACCACATCCCCACGACGGCTCGCTCGCCCGCCTGGCCAGCAGAGCGGCCGCGCTCGACGCTCGTCTCCGAGAGCGCGAGCGGAGGGACACCGGTACCGCTACCGGTACCAGTACCAATCGAAAGCGGTTTCAAGGGGCACGCAGTAGCGGAGTATGCACGCAGGGATAGCCAAGTCTGGCCAACGGCGCAGCGTTCAGGGCGCTGTCCCATAGGGGTCCGCAGGTTCAAATCCTGCTCCCTGCATCCTCCGATTTCTCTCCCGATTACAGACCATGAGTAAGACGAATCCGAGACTCGCAAGTCTCATCGCCGAGCTGAAGGCGGTCTCGCGCGACTCCGGCGCCAACGTCTGGGCCGACGTCGCAGACCGCTTAGAGAAGCCACGGCGCACCCACGCAGAGGTCAACCTCGGACGCATCGAACGGTACGCCCGCGAGGACGAGACCGTCGTCGTCCCCGGCAAGGTGCTGGGCAGTGGTGTGCTGCAGAAGAACGTCACCGTCGCCGCCGTCGACTTCTCGTCGACCGCTCGCACGAAAATCGAGCAGGTCGGCGACGCCGTGACGCTGGAACAGATAGCCGAACAGAACCCCGACGGGTCGAACGTACGGGTGATTCGATGAGCGTGGCCGAGTTCGACGCGGACGTCGTCGTCGACGCCCGCGACTGTATCCTCGGTCGCGTCGCCAGCGAGGTGGCGCAGAAGGCGCTCGCCGGCGAGTCGGTCGCCATCGTCAACGCCGAGGACGCGGTCATCACCGGCTCCGAAGAGGACGTCATGAGCGTCTACCGCAAGCGCGTCGACGTCGGTTCGGACCGGGGCCCGTACTACCCCAAGCGTCCCGACCGCCTCTTCAAGCGCGCCGTCCGCGGCATGCTCCCGTACAAGAAGCCGCGCGGGCGCGAGGCGCTCGAACGCGTCCGCGTCTACGTCGGTAACCCGTACGACGAGGACGGCGAAGTGCTCAAGGGTACGTCGCTGGACCGCCTGTCGAACATCAAGTTCATCTCGCTCGGCGACGTGAGCGAGAAGCTGGGAGCGAACGTCACATGGTAACCAACACGTCTGGTAAGAAGAAGACGGCCGTCGCCCGCGCCACCGTGCGCGACGGCGAGGGTCGCGTGCGCATCAACTCCCGACCGGTCGAACTGGTCGAGCCGGAGATGGCCCGCCTGAAGATGCTGGAGCCGTTCCGCATCGCCGGCGAGGACCTCCGCTCGCAGGTCGACCTCGACATCTCGGTGTCGGGAGGGGGCGTCAGCGGACAGGCCGACGCCGTCCGCACCGCCATCGCGCGCGGTATCGTCCAGCACCTCAACGACGCCGAACTCCGCGACGCGTTCATGGAGTTCGACCGGTCGCTGCTGGTGAACGACGTCCGCCAGTCCGAGCCCAAGAAGTGGGGCGGACCCGGTGCGAGAGCACGCTACCAGAAGTCCTACCGCTAGGTGACCGAACCATGATGATTCCCGTCCGGTGTTTCACGTGCGGCAACGTCGTGGGTGAACACTGGGACGACTTCACGCGGCGGACGGAGGCGGGCGAGGACCCCGCCGAGGTCCTCGACGACCTCGGGGTCACCCGTCACTGCTGCCGTCGGATGATCGTCTCGCACAAGGACCTCGTCGACGTGGTCGCTCCCTACCAATGAAACAGCGCTACAACCGATACGAGAAGGCACGCATCCTGGGTGCGCGGGCCCTGCAGGTGTCGTACGGCGCACCGGTGCTCATCGACTCCGACCAGTCCGAGCCCATCCTCATCGCCGCCGAGGAGTACGACGCGGGCGTGCTTCCCTTCACGGTCAAACGGGAGGGGAACTAACATGTCGCTGCCCGTCGCAGGTGGAGGTGACGCATGACGCTCATCAGCTCTGTCTCGCTCCGCCGTGTGCTCGACTCGCGTGGGAACCCGACCGTCGAGGCCGACGTCCTCACCGACTCCGGTGGATTCGGCCGTGCCGCCGCCCCCTCCGGGGCGAGTACCGGCGAGTACGAGGCCATCGAGCTTCCCCCGTCGGAGGCCATCGCGGCCGCCCGCAGGCTGGCGATTCCGCGCCTCGAAGGCGAGGTGTACGCCAGCGACCAGCGCGCCGTCGACACGACGCTCCGCGCCGCCGATGGGACGGAGAACTTCTCCGAAATCGGCGCCAACGCCGCCGTCGCCATCTCGATGGCGGCCGCGAAGGCCGGTGCCGACACCGTCGGGCTGCCGCTGTACCAGCATCTCGGGGGCGCGTTCCGCGGCGACAACTTCCCTATCCCCCTCGGCAACGTCGTCGGTGGTGGCGAACACGCGAAGGAGGCGACCCACATCCAGGAGTACCTCGCCGCACCCGTCGGCGCACCGTCCGTCGCCGAAGCGGTGTTCGCCAACGCGAAGGTCCACGGCCGCGCCTCGGACCTCCTCGACGAGCGGGGTATCCCCGCTGCCAAGGGGGACGAGGGTGCGTGGGCACCCCCTATCTCGGACGCGGAGGCGTTCGAGGTGATGGAGGAGGCGGTGAACGACGTCGCCGACGACCTCGGCTTCGAGATCAAGTTCGGTCTCGACGTCGCCGCCTCCGAGTTGCACACGGACGAGGGGTACGACTTCGGTGACGAGGTCAAGTCGACCGAGGAGATGATCACCTACATCGCCGAGATGGTCGACGAGTACGACCTCGCGTACGTCGAGGACCCCCTCGACGAGAACGACTACGAGGGCTTCGCCGAACTCACAGCGCGAGTCGGCGACCGGACGCTCGTCTGCGGCGACGACCTGTTCGTGACGAACACGTCGCGCCTCCAGGATGGCATCGACGCCGGGGCCGGAAACTCCATCCTCATCAAACCGAACCAAATCGGTTCGCTCACGGACGCGTTCGACGCCATCGAACTCGCGACCGAGAACGGCTACGACTCGGTCATCTCCCACCGCTCGGGCGAGACCGAAGACACCACCATCGCACACCTCGCCGTCGCCACCGACGCGCCGTTCATCAAGACCGGCACGGTGCAGGGCGAGCGAACCGCCAAACTGAACGAACTCATCAGAATCGCGGACGACGCAGTATAACGAATGAGCGACAACGACAACGACGTGGTCGAGGTCGTCGACGACGAGGAGGCCACCGAGGCCCCCGACGTCGAGGCCGAGGCCGAACACGACACCGAAGCACCCGCCGACGCCCCCGAGACGGAGGCCGAGGCCGAAGAGACAGCCGCGGCCGACGAGGCCGCCCCGGCGACCGAGGAGGAGGCCGAAGCGGACGAGCCGACCTTCGACGAGGACGTCATGCCGGACGAGGAGGCGGACCTCCTCATCCCGGTCGAGGACTACCTCTCTGCGGGTGTCCACATCGGTACCCAGCAGAAGACGAAGGACATGGAGCGGTTCATCCACCGCGTCCGCGACGACGGCCTCTACGTCCTCGACGTGAGCCAGACCGACTCCCGGATTCGAACGGCCGCGGACTTCCTCGCGAACTACGCGCCCGAGCAGATTCTGGTCACCTCCTCGCGGCAGTACGGGCGGTTCCCGGCGAAGAAGTTCGCCGACGCCGTCGGAGCGAGAGCGAGAACGGGCCGGTTCATCCCGGGGACGCTGACGAACCCCGACTACGCCGGCTACATCGAACCGGACGTCGTCGTGGTGACCGACCCCATCGGCGACGCCCAGGCCGTCAAGGAGGCCATCACCGTCGGTATCCCGGTCATCGCGATGTGTGACTCGAACAACCAGACGTCGAACGTCGACCTCGTCGTCCCGACGAACAACAAGGGTCGACGCGCGCTGAGCGTCGTCTACTGGCTACTCGCCAACGAGACGCTCGACCGCCGCGGCACCGACCAGGTGTACGCCCTCGACGAGTTCGAGGAAGTCTGAGTTTTTCCAACGACACGTTTCCGTTCGCGCCGCCGTTTCGGTTCCCCGCTCGAACAGTGACACGGCTCCGGCACGTTCAGTTCACTCGACGACGCCGACGCGCCCCCGGAGGAGGTCGTGGTCGAACCACGCCAGGCGACGGTCGCCCCACCCGACGGTCGGGGTGAGTTCGTACGCTGTGCGCGCCTCGCTGATGTCGGCGGTCCCGAGCAGGACGGCGACGGGACGTTCGCCGATACGGTCGAGGCGCGCGTCGTCACCGGGGACGAACGCGACGGGCGCGCTCGGGACCACCGCCGCGTCACCGTCGACGGCGTCGGTGTCGATGGTGACCGGTGCAGCGGTCCGGTACCGACGGTCGAAGAGGGTGGCCGCGTCACTCCCGCGGACGGCGAGAACCACCGTGTCGACCCCGGTGAGCGCCGTCACGCCCTCGGTCGCCGAGACGCGCCACTTGCGCGGCGTGCGGTCGGCGATGGGGAACGGGAGGAGCCACCGGTCGTCGGCGTCGGTCCGCTCGAACACCTGGTCCCACTCGACGCGACGGCCGTCGGGACGGTCACGGCCGCCGTGAATCGGGCCCTCGATGCAGAACCCGGCGTCGATCGCACGCTTGGCCTCGCGGACGACGTCGTCGACGCGGACGCACCACGCGGCCGGCCCCGCCCGCGCGGCGAGCGCCTCGGGCCAGAAGCCGGCCGCCTCCGGGTCGGTCCCCGCGGTGGGGGCGATGTACTCGAGGTACGACCCGTCCGCGAACCCGGTCAGCGCCATGTGGGTCGTTCCGTCGGCGTGCGTCCCGCCGTGGTCGAACGGGAGGCCGACGTGGTCGAGTGCGTCACGGATCGGCCCGAGGTCGTCCCACGCGAAGGCGACGTGGTCAAGGTGCATGGCGAGGTGGTGAACGCCGGTGGAGAAAAAGACACGCGCCTCCGGGCCGATCGTCGACAGAGACCACGGCCTCCTCCCCTCCTGCCGGGACGTCTCCGAGACGCGTTCGAGACGCGTTCGAGGCGACACTCCCGGCGAGTCGGGCCGCCTCCGGATTGACCCCGGGCGAACCGCTCCCGTTCGGTCGGACTGGGACGATCGGCAGTGGGTCCGAACGACCCGCGTCCCCGACCGGTCCGAAGGGTTTTGTCGATCCCTCACCCACGGTGTGGTATGAATCTGTACCGGAGCGTCCGGGCCGTCGCCGAGTCGACCGGCGACGGTTCCGGCGCAATCGACTGGGACGCGGTCGCCGAAGCGGCACAGGCGTCCGTCGACCCGGGGTCGCTCGCGCTGTCGGCAGCAGAGCAGGAGGGGTACGCCGCCGACGTGCGAGACGCCCGGACGCGACTCCGCTCGGTCGGCGACGTCGAGTTCGACGTCCCGCCGACCATCGAGATACAGAACCGCCACCACTGGATCGACGCCAACATCCGGACGTTCGAGCGGGTGATGCGCCCCATCGAGGAGCACGGGACGACGGTCCTCCCCGGCGTGACCCGCGTCGTCAACACGGGGACGATGGCGTTCGTCCTCTCGTTCCTCGCGAAGCACGTCCTCGGGCAGTACGACCCCCTCCTCCTCGCCGACGGCGACGAGGACCACGGCCTCTACTTCGTCCACCCGAACATCGTCCGGGTCGCCGAGGTGCTGGACGTCGAGTACCCGCGGTTCCGCCGGTGGATTGCCTTCCACGAGGTGGCGCACGCCGCCGAGTTCGGCGCCGCACCGTGGCTCCCCGAGCACCTCGAGAGTCGGATGGAACGCGGCCTCGACGCGCTCGCCGCGGGTGACCTCGACCGAGAGGCGTTCTCGGACCTCGACGTGGCGATGACCGCCGTCGAGGGGTACGCCGAACTCCTGATGGACCGCGCGTTCGACGACGAGTACGCCGACCTCCGCGAGAAACTCGACGCCCGGCGACAAGGCGGCGGTCCGTTCGCTCGACTGGTCCGGCGCCTCCTCGGACTCGGTCTCAAGCGCAGACAGTACGAGCGCGGGGCCCGGTTCTTCCGCGTGGTCGCGGACGACCGTGGCGTCGCCGCCGCCAGTCGGGTGTGGGACCGCCCCGAGAATCTCCCGACCAGTGCCGAACTCGACGACCCCTCGCGGTGGATTCGTCGCGTCGACCCCTGACCCTTTGTCGCGTCGGCGGTACCGCCCCGGTGACTCTGCCGTCTCACCGTTCTCGTGGCGCTCCCCGCTCGTCGAGTGCGACCGGCGCTCGCCGTCCCCGGACGGCTCAGCGACGAGGGCGCCGTCGGTTGGTCTCGCTGCGGAACTGCGCCGACCACCGGCGGAGCCAGACGAGCAGGAGGGCGCCGAGAACGAGCGCTCCGGCGACGGCGGCGCCGACCTGCAACAGTGTGGCACCGGTCTGCGTGGCGACCAGACCGCCGGAGATGCCGACGAGGACGACGAAGCCGATTTGAAGCCGGGTGCTCGCGGACTGTCGCTCGTCGTCCGTGATGCTCGGACCGACCATTATGCGGGGTCCGGTTCGGGGTGGTGTGGGGCGGAGACGTGCATCGAGGCGAACACCCACTCGCGGGCGTCGCCGGAGCCGCGCGGTTCGAGGACGCCGCTCCACCGGGTCTCGAAGTCGTACGACCTCTCCCGCCGTCTGTCGCGCCACGAGAGGTCCACCCGGTCGGTGAACCACCCTGGTTCGCCCCGCTTCGGTGCTTCGACGCGGAGGTCCCGGCTCTCGACGGACCACGCCTCCGTCGTTCGGGACTGCTCTCGGAGGGCTTCGGCCACCTCGTCGAACCCGACGGTCCGCGAGAACACACCCACCTTGACGACGTCCGGTCGCTCCGCGAAGTACGCTTCCAGCGGCTCACCCCGCCGGAGTGCCTCGTAGTAGTCGAGGACGGTCTCCCGAGCACTCATACGCGTCGGGAGGGGGCGGAAGGATTTGAAACCGGGGGGCGTCACGCGAACCCGCGCCCGATGTCGTCGTCGTCGATGAGGTCTTCGAGTTCGGCCTCGAGCAGTTCCTCGCTCTCCTCGAACGTCGACGAGAGGTCGTTGAGGCGGTCCGGGCGGCCGGTGAACTCGTACTCCATCGGCCCGAACGCCGGGCTCTCGATGGCCTCCATGAGGTCCTCGAAGAAGTCCTCCGGCGATGTCGGCGCCTCGCTGTGAACCCGGAGCGTCTCCTGCAGTCGGGTGCTCATCGTCTTCGCGTGGTCCTCGTCCTCCGGGGGGCGCTGGACGGCGAACCGGCCGTGGTCCTCGCTCGACGGGAGCAGCGGTTCGATGTCGCCGTCGACCTTCCGGGCGACTCGCGCGCCGACGCCCTTCAGTTCGTACGGGTTCTTCGCGTACGTCTTGAGGTGGTAGACTCCCTGTTTCGGGTGACCGAAGTAGAGGTCCTCGCCTACGCCCTCGCGCCGCTGGCCGGCGACGGCACGCCACCCCGAGGGATCGGCCGACTCCGACGAGACGTCGGCGAGGATGTCCTTCCAATCTCGGACGCGCATGAGTAGGGGTAGCGATAGCACACACGTTAGCGTGTCGGTGTGTCCGCCCGCTGTCGAGGCGCCAGCATCAACGCCGAGAACGACGGGGAGAGATTCATATCGGTCGGTGAGAACGTGTCTCGCATGCCAGACATCTCGGTCACGGACGACCAGCGCGAGCGCCTCGGGCGGGTCCAGGCGCACCTCGCCGAGGACGTCGCCTACGGCCACATCAGGCCGCGTGACGCCCTCGAGTTCCTGCTCGACCGGTTCGAGGCCGCGTCGGCCCTGGAGTCGACGGCCTCGGCGCCGCCGGCCGACGAGACGGACGAGGACGCGGACGACGCCGAGGCGGAGTTCGTGGTCCGCAACGGTGGGGCGACGACGGCAAGTGTAGCCGGAGGAACCGCCGACGAACGGGACGACGCGGCAGATCCGACGGGGACACCGTCGGCGTCTGGGTCGACCGACGCCGACGATGCAGCGACGGGTGCCGAGTCGGCGGACGACGCGGGGACGGGTGACGAGGACGCACGGCTGAACTCGGTGATGAGTCTGCTCGACGACCACGACGACGTGTGGCGCGAGGCCGACGGCGGAGACGCGAAGTACGAGGTCGACCTGCCCGACGGCGAGACCGAGCGCGCACGGACGAAAGACGACGTCCGGGCGGTCCTGTTCAAGCACTACCGGTGAGTCCCGTGACCGACAGCGGACCGGACCGACCTCGGGTGTCGCCGCGGAGGTGAGGAGCCATCGAACCCGACAGTGACACACCGGAGGACGGAGACGCCGACGCCGATGCCGGAGCCGGCGGCTTCGTGTGGGGGGGTGCGGTCGACGCGGCGCACGCTCGGAGCCGTGACGCCGACACCTCTTCGGCCTCACACTCGCCCTCGTCTCCGTCGGCACCGGCGTCCGCGTCGGCGCCAGCATCGACGTCGGACGCCACGACGGCGCGAGCCACGCGTCCCACGCACGACTCCGGTGGGTTCGAGTGGTGTCGACCGGTGGCGGGCGACCCCACCGGGACGGGCCCGGACCTCCGACTCGACCCGGCGCTCGCGACGGAGACGCGACTCGACGGGACAGCCGACGACGCCGTCGCGCTCCTCACCGCCCTCCAGCGCGACCCGACGTACGGCCGGTGGCGGCGAGCGGAGGCGGAACTCGACGGCCGGCAGGACGAGAGCGGGGACGGGGGAGAGGACGAGGACGAGTAGACGCGTCAGCGACGGAGGAGGGTGAGTCCGAGTCCGGACGCGACGACGGCGATGCCGGCGAGGACGACGAACAGTTCGGCCGGGGCGGCGTACGTGAGTACGACGCCCGCCACCGTCCCGCCGAGCGCGCCGACGCCGAAGACTCCGAGGTAGGTGTAGCCGTAGGAGAGACCACGCGCGTTCGCCGGGGTGTACTCCGCGACGGTCGCCTGGTAGAACGGCTGGACGAAGAAGAGGAAGAAGCCGATGACGGCGCCGAGGACGACGAGCGGGAGGATACCCACGGCGGCGACGGGGAGGAAGACGACGGCGAGGAGCGCCAGGGAGCCGAAGCCGACGACGATTCCCTTCTCGACTTCGATTCGGTCCGAGAGCTTCCCGCCGGCGTACTGTCCGAAGACGCCGACGACGAGGAGGCCGGCGTAGAAGTACCGTTCGGGACGGACGAGCTGGGAGCCCCCACCGATGGCGCGGGCGACGTCGGCCGGCAGGATGGCCGACAGGGGGAACGGCTCGAAGCCGGGAACCGACTCGAGGACGCCGGGGAGGAAGGTCAGGAACCCCCGGTAGTAGAGACCGGAGCAGAGCGCCACGACGAAGACGAGGACGAAGCCGCCGGTGAACAGTCGCAGCGACTCCGAGCGGAACTCCGCGAGCGAGTCGACTCCCGTCGCGGCCTTCGACCCGCCGTCGGCGGCCGCGTCATCGGACGAATCGGCGTCGGGAGGTCCGCCGGCGTCCGCGCTGGCGGCGACAGCGGCCGTCTCGTCGAACTCCGCGCGCGAGGCGTACAGCCCCGCGACGAGCGCGGGAACGGCGAGGAGCGCCGCGACGAGCGTCCAGTCGAAGAACAGGAGGAGCAGGGTCGTCGCGAGGGGACCGCCACCCTGGCCGACGTTCCCGGCGATGCCGTGATAGGCGAAGCCCGTCCCGCGCTCCTCGACGCCCTTCGACAACAGGGCGAGGCCGGCGGGGTGGTAGACCGACGCCGCGAGGCCCCAGACGAGGAGCGCGACTGTCACGGCGACGAGTCCGGGAGCGACCGCGAGCAGGAGGAACGACGCGCCCATGCCGAAGAGGCAGGCACGGATGAGTCGTCGAGAGCCGACCCGATCGACGAGGACGCCACTGGGGAGTGCCCCCGCACCGAACAGTCCGTAGCCGGCCGTGACGACGACACCGAGCGTCGCCGTCGTGACGCCGACCCGCGTGAAGCCGAGGTCGACCGCCGAGAACTCGACGAGCCAGATGGAGACGAAGATCGGAATCGACAGCTCGTAGGTGTGGACCATCCCGTGAGCGAGACTCACCAATGCGACGATGGAGCGGTCGTTCCGGTTCACGTCTGAGTCCAGAGCGTCGGCAGATTTACCGCTTCGGGTCGCCGCGAGCAGTAACAGGTTCCGTACCTATCACTGCCGGAGGATAGTATTCAGTCGTCGAAAGACGGGAGTACGACGGACCCTCGCGTGATTATATTTTCATAACTTATGAAAATCTAACCCAGTAAATACATGAGAGTCATGCGTGGTACATGCCAAAGAATTATATGGGGTGCGGGCATAGTACTGGTTGTATTATGACTGGATATTACGACTACGTGCTCGGTCTCATTCCGCTAACCCTCCTCGGACTCACGGCCATCCTGGTCGTCGTGGGTCTGGAACTGATGATGGCCGTCCCGCTCGGCGCCGGCGTGTCGAGCCTCGTCGTCGGTCACGCGCTGTTCGTCAACGGACCGGTCGACCCGGCCGAGAGTATCCCGCAGCCGACGCCGGTAGAGCCCACCGAGGCTGCCGCCGCGCTCCCCGAGCAGGCCTGAAACCAGTCTCCAGGCCGGCGCTTCTCTCTCACTCTCTCCTCTCCTCCTTTCCCTCCTCGCTCTCTCGCTCGCTCTGTTCTCTCCGACGACCACACTGACGAGCAACCGCTCATCCCCCACGGTTTTGCCGCTCGGTCCCCTCTCGACGGACATGACCGAGACGCTGTTCCTCTCGAGCGACGACCTGGCCGGACTCGTGACGCCCGACGAGTACGTCGACGCGGTCCGCGAAGGGTTCCGCCAGCGCGGAGAGGGGGCGCCGGCGGAACCCCGGACGAAACTTCTCAACGACGACCCGCCGGGGATGCTCACGACGTACGGGGCGGTACTCCCCGAAACGGGTGCGATGGGCGGCTACATGTACAGCGCCGGCTTCGGTGCGCGCGACGCGTGGTTCGTCACGCCGCTGTTCGACGCCGACTCCGGGGAACTGCTCGCCGTCCTCGACGGGGCGCACATGAACCCGTACAAGACGGGCGCCGCCGGGGCCGTCGGCGCGGACGCGCTCGCTCGCGAGGACGCCACCTCCGTCGCACTCATCGGGAGCGGCGCACAGGCGCGCGGTCAGCTCCGTGCGCTCGCGACCGTTCGCCAGCTCGACACCGCGTGGGTCTACTCGCCGACGAAGGAGCACAGAGAGAAGTTCGCGGGGGAGATGGACCGCGAACTCGACGCGAGCGTCGCCGCAGTCGCCTCTTCGTCGGCGGCCATCGAAGGCGCCGACATCGTCGTCACGGCGACCACTGCCAGCGAGCCAGTGTTCGACGGCGACGAACTCGAACCGGGCACGCACGTCACGGCGATGGGACAGTACCACCCCGAGAAGCGCGAACTCGACGCGACGACCATCGAGCGGGCGACGTACGTGCCCGACCTCCGGGAGCGAGCGACCACCGACGCCGGGTCGTTCCTCCTCGCGATGGAGGAGGGCGTCGTCGACGAGTCACACATCCACGCCGAACTGGGCGAAGTCGTCGCGGGCGCCGCCGAGGGGCGCACCACGGCGGAGGAGATAACGGTGTTCGACTCGGGCGGGACGGCCATCGAGAC
>NZ_JBEPXO010000033.1:0-36426 GCF_041641895.1 Salinigranum sp.
CGCCGCGCCGTCGAGCATGAGTCGGGTGACGGCGTCGACGCCACCCAGGTCGGCGGCGAACAGCGGCAGGACGTACGCGACGAACAGGAGGCTAGCGACGATGCTGCCGACGTTCGTCATGGCGACGACCATGATGAGTCGGAACAGCGGCACGTCGAACATGTCGGCGACGACGTCCCTGATGGCGCGCGATTCGTCGCCGAGGAGTTCGTTCAGGCGGCCGATGTCTGTCACGTTCACCGGTGTGTGCCGAAGCTCCATGTATCCGGTGAACCATCCCGGCGCGAGCAGGGGGTTGACCGAGGTGAGCCACGCGACGCACCCGCCGACGAGCGCCGAGAGCCACCGCGCCCCCGCCAGTTTGGCGCCGGCGGCGGCGAAGAAGCCGTTGATGACGAACCACGCGGCGAACACCCGGAGGAGGAAGTCGTTCCGAACGCCGGCCATGGCGAGGAGGACGAAGAAGCCGACGAACGCGGCCGACACCCCCACGCCGACCAGTTTCCCCCACGGGATGCCTCGCTTCTCCGGCGTCCCGACGAGCGACTCCATCGGTGGGAGGCTCTCGGGCGCTTCGAGGTACGACTCGATACCGGCGCGGTGCCCCGCGCCGACGACGGCGACGACGTGTGCGCCGTTCTGCCGCAGCGCCACCAGTTGGTGAGCGATGTACGCGTCACGTTCGTCGATGAGCGCCTCGGCGCCCCCCGGGGAGAACGCGCGGAACTCCTCCATCATCACGCTCACCACGTCCGCGTCGGTGAGGTCCTCCATGTCGAACTCCTCGACGTCCTCGTACGAGCCGAGGCCGAGGCTGTGGGCGACGAGGCCACAGAGCCCACCGGCGGTGACGCCGACGGCGAGACCGATGGCGAGGCTGCCGACTGCGCTCACGAGGAAGTCGTTCAGGCGGTCGACGAGCGGCGCCGCGAGGCCGAGTCCGACGCCGGCGACGAGGCCCACGGCGAGGCCGCCACCGATGCCGACCAGCAGGGCGTCGTCTCCGTCGGTGAAGCCCTCCGCGAGCGTCTGGAGCGCGAGGCCGGCCGCGACGGCGAGAATCACGCCGCCGGTCACGCGCCCGAGGACGAACGGGGTGATGCCGACGGAGCCACCGAACAGGCCGACGAGGGGACCGACGAGCACGCCCGCCAGGAGGCCGACCACGACACCGACGGCGCGGGCGTCCGAGACGCCGAACGCGAGGCCGCCCACCATGCGGAGCTTCTCGACGACGGACATCCGTGCCCAGAAGCGCTGGATGGTGGTCTGGATGTCGCGGTCGACCAGGGCGACGTCGACGTCCTCCTCTTCGGCAGTCTCGACGGCGGCGAGCATGTCCGCCCCCGGCGAGATGTCGAACTTCTCGCCCAGCTGGGCCTGGACGTACGAGAGCATCCAGTAGGCGATGAACTGAAACACTGTGTTCCCCGAGAGGAGGTCGCCCGGTTCGATGTCGTCCGGCGTCCCGCCCTTGAGCTGGCGGTACCGTCCCTCGTCGAGTTCGACGGCGACGACGTCCGGACGCTCCCGACGAATCGTCTCTTCGACCTCGGCCACGCTCTCTTTGGAGACGTGGGCGGTCCCGACGACCTGCACCCGTCCCTGTCGGGGAGAGGGGGCCGCGTCCTGACTCATTGCCCGTTTTTTCCCTCGGCGACTCATACGCTTGTCGGTGCTTTATTGTCCTCCGGGGCGGCCCGAGGGTATGGACCTCACAGCGCAGGCACCGACCGACCGCCACGAGGTGGCGCTCGCCTGCCTCCGCGCGGGCATCGAGGCCGCCCGCCCCGAGCGCGTCCTCGAGTCCTCGCTCCGTCTGGACGGGGACTCGCTCCGGGTCGGCGAGGCCGTCTACGACCTCTCGCGGTTCGAGCGATGCGTCGTCGTCGGTGGAGGAAAGGCCGCCGCGGGCGTCGCCGAGGCCATAGAGCGCGTCCTCGGCGACCGAATCGACGCGGGGGCGGTCGTCACCTACGACCCCGGCGCCGGGGAGCGCATCGACCACCTCCCGGGCGATCACCCGGTCCCCTCCGAACGGGGCGTCGAGAGCACCGGGCGCGCCGTCGAACTCCTCGAGGCGGCAGACGAGAGGACGCTGGTCCTCTGTGTCGTCACCGGCGGCGCGAGTGCGCTCCTGCCCGCGCCGGCCGAGGGTATCTCCCTCTCGGCCCTCCAGGAGACGACCGAGCGACTGCTCGAGAGCGGCGCGGACATCGGCGAGGTGAACGCCGTCCGCAAACACCTCTCGACACTCAAAGGCGGCGGCCTGGCCCGCCTCGCCGCGCCCGCTACCGTGGTCTCGCTCGTCTTCTCGGACGTCGTCGGCAACGACCTGAGTGTCGTCGCGTCCGGGCCGACAGTCCCCGACGAGACGACGTACGACGACGCGCTGGGCGTACTGGACCGGTACGACCTCTCGGTGCCCGAGTCGGTTCGGGAGCGACTCGAGCGCGGGCGCGACGGCGAACTCGCGGAGACGCCGAAACCGGGCGACCCCGTCTTCGAACGCGTCGACGACCACGTCCTGGCGGACGGGTTCACTGCCCTCGACGCCGCCCGCGACGAGGCCGACGGTCGGGGGTACGAGACGCTCGTCCTCTCCTCGCGGGTCCGCGGCGAGGCGCGGGAGGCGGCGAAGACACACGTCGCCGTCGGCGAGGAGGTGCTGGCGACCGGTGAACCGCTCGACCCCCCGGCCGTCGTCCTCTCGGGCGGCGAGACGACCGTCACCGTCCGTGGTGACGGGGCGGGCGGGCCGAACCTCGAGTACGCCCTCTCGGCGGCGGTCGAACTCTCGGCGGGGTCGTCAGGCGGGCACGCCGTCCTCGCGAGCGTCGACACCGACGGAAAGGACGGCGGGACCGAGGTGGCGGGTGCCGTCGTCGACGAGCGGACGCTCCAGACAGGCGACGACAGGGAGGCCGCCCGCGACGCCCTCGACGGGAACGACTCCCTGCCGGCGCTCGACGCCCGCGACTGCCTCGTCCGGACGGGGCCGACGGGGACGAACGTCAACGACCTGCGGGTACTCGTGGTCGAAGAGGAGTGAGACGCCGGCCGTGAAGCGTGGGTTGTGGGTCGGCGGCCGAGAGGCATCGTCCCCGACCGACCACAGACGGGGGCGACGGGAGGGGGACGCTACCGCGGTGCGGAGAACGTCCGGTCACACTCCACACAGCCGTAGACGCAGTCGTGAGCGCGTTCGCGGCGCTCTTCGGTCTCGACGCTCCCACAGTACGGACAGAGGAGGGCGTCGTCTTCGAGGTGCATTGAGTGACGCGGCCGGGAGGTACGGACTCCGGGTGCATGTATCCACGGGTGTCCCGAACGTGTCACGTGACACGGTGGCCCGTCGCGGCGGCCCCGGGGCGGGTCCCGACGGTGCCCGGTGCGTCGCCGCCCGTCTCCGTGTCTCGGCCGACCAACAAGATTGTGCCCTCCCAGGGCGTACAGCGGGCATGGCTCGCCTCCTGCCCTCCCTCTCCTCCTCGACACCGGACGACGCCTCGCCGCGCGTCATCGGCCTCGACTCGGCCGACGCCGACGACCTCATCGGTGCACTCTCGTCGGGGACCGCCCGTCGAATCCTCGCCGTCCTCCACGAGGAACCGGCCTCGGCGTCCGAAGTCGCCGCACAGGTCGACAGCTCACTGCAGAACGTCCAGTACCACCTCGGTCGGATGGAAGACGCCGGCCTCGTCGAGGTCCACGAGACGGTCTACTCCGAGAAGGGCCGAGAGATGAAGGTATACACGCCCAGCGACAGACCACTCGTCGTCGTGGCGGCGCGCGAGTCGGAGACGACCGGACTCCGTGACGCGCTGTTGCGACTGCTGGGTTCGGTCGGTATCCTCGGACTGGTCAGTGTCCTCGTGCAGTTCCTCCTCGGTGGGGCCGAACAGCGCGGCGCGGCGACGAGCGCCGACGGCGCCGAAGGGGTCAGAATCGCCGCCGAGACCACCACCACAGCGGCCTCGATCGGCCTCCCGCCGGGACTCCTCTTCTTCCTCGGCGGACTGGTCGTCGTGCTCGGAGGGTTCGTCGTCTGGTGGTATCGCACGCGGTGAGTCGACGCACCGGGAGACCGACCGCTCCCTCGGGAGTAGCTATTCATACCTACACGTCAAAGGGACCGCTATGAACCACCAGGCCGAGGTCAAGGGTATCGGCGTCGGCATGAGCGACGACGGGTCGAACGTGCCCGCGGTTATCCTCTCGGCGCGCGACGAGTTCCTTCCGATTGTCATCACGGCGGACCAGGCACAGGCGATCCAGCTTGCCCTCTCCGGCGAACCGTTCGAGCGCCCGCTCACACACGACCTCCTCGTCGACATGATCACCGAGTTCGGCGGCGCCATCGACTCCGTCCGCATCGACGACCTCGCCGACGGCACGTTCTACGCGAAGGTGGACGCCGAGCGGTACGAGGACGGCGAGCCACGCAAGTTCGTCTTCGACGCTCGTCCCTCCGACGCCATCGCGCTCTCCGTGCGCGTCGACTGTCCCATCGTCGTCTCCGACAGTGTCCTCGACGCGGCCGGTCAGCCGCCCTCGCAGTTCGACATCGAGGACGACGAGGACGACTTCGCCCGCTGACCGCTCGTACCCGCACCTGCACCCGTGGTCGCCGTCGACCCCGCCTTCTGTCCGGCCTGTGGCACCCCTCTCGAGACACGTCACGTCGCGGGACGCGACCGGGCCTACTGTCCGGCGTGTGCCGACACCGTCTGGCGCAACCCCGTCCCGACTGCCGCGGTAGCCGTCGTCGACAGCGGGCGGGACCCGCCGGCGGTGCTCCTCGTCCGTCGGGCAGAGCCACCCGACGCGGGTGAGTGGGGACTCCCGGCGGGGTTCGTCGAGTACGGCGAGCATCCGCGCGAGGCCGCCGCGCGAGAACTCCACGAGGAGACCGGCCTCGCTGTCGACGCCGACGCGCTCGTCCTTCGTTCCGTCGACGACCACCACCATCCGAGCGACCGACACGTCCTGAGCGTCGCCTACACCGTCTCGCGAGCGAGAACGGCCGGCGACCCGGTCGCGGGGAGCGACGCGCTCGACGCGAGGTTCTGGACGCTCGACGACCTCGGCGCGGCGGGGGAGGCGCTCCGGCTGTTCGACCGCGAGCGGGTGCAGGGGACACTCGAGTCGGTCTGACTCCGCTGGTCGCCCGGGGACCACGTTTGAATAGTCCCCCTCTCGTCGCCCCTGCCATGAGCGACCAGACGGCGACGCTGGCGGAGTCGCACACCGAGATGACCGAGTACCTCCTCCCGAACGACACGAACGACCTCGGACGGGCGCTCGGTGGAGTGGTACTGCACTGGATGGACATCTGTGGCGCCATCTCGGCGATGCGGTTCGCCAACAGACAGGTGGTGACCGCGTCGATGGACCACGTCGACTTCATCTCGGCCATCGACCTCGGCGAGGTGGCCGTCATCGAGGGCTACGTCTTCGACGTCGGCCGGACGAGCATCGACGTGAAGGTCGACGTCCGGGCGGAGAACCCCCGCAGCGACGAGACCCGGAAGACGACCACCTCCTTCTTCACGTTCGTCGCCCTCGACGAGGCGGGCACGCCGACCGAGGTGCCCCGCCTCGACTGCCCGACGGCGGCCGAGACGGACCTCCGCGAGGAGGCACGCGCCGAGCGCCGGGCACAGCTGGAGGCGGTCATCGAGCGGATGGAGTGAGCGACTCCGCGCCGGGACGGACGCCGAGTTCGAACGAGGCCGTGCGGTCGGTGCCGTCGCGGGTGGTCGACACCGATACCGGCAGGGACCGCGCCCGCGCTCTCGTGCTCTGGTCGTCCGGCCGACGGGCACGAGAGATACCCTTTACTCCCGCGACCACACAGGAGTAGCTATGCTCGACGTACCCACCCCGGAGCCGCCGACGCTCAGACAGGTCGACCCGAACGAGTACGAGGACGCCGAGGTCGGCGGCGACGACTACCACCGCGACGACCTCGAACGGTTCCTCCACGAGGGGGCGTGGGAGGAGGCGTTCGAGCAGTGGGCCGCCACCGCGGACCTCTCCGAGGAGGAGTGGGCCATCGCCGAGGACCTCGAACTCGTGTCGCGGTTCGACTTCTTCTGGGACTCGTTCGCGGACCGGGTGGGCTACCACGCCCCCGGCCTTCCCGAGGACTGGAAGGAGCGACAGCTGCATCCCGAGCTGACCTCCTGGGGGCAGGTGTCGGGCATCAACGCCGGGTTGACCGAACTGGGGCAGGTCGTCTGTGACGTCCTGAAAGACGAGTACGTCGACTGGGAGTCCGAGTACGAGGCCCCCGACGACCTGCCGGACTTCTCCTGACTGCACGGCCGACGACAAGACCTTTGCCTCCCGCCGCAAAGACGTCGGGCGATGCGCCGCCGTGTCCTCCTCTCCAGCGTCGCCCTCTCGCTGTCGGCCACGGCCGGTTGCCTCTCCGACGCCCGTCGGCAGGTCTCCGGCCCGATTCGGTTCGGTCACGCGCGGGGACGGCTTCACGACGCCGAACGGTCGTTCGTCCGCGGGGGACTCGGCGGGTCACCGACCGAGGAGTCGTACGCGGTCTGGCTCTTCCCCGAGGCACCGCCGTCGGACGTCAGCGTCTTCACCGACGCGCTCGGTGCGGAGACACAGCGAGAGTGGGACAACGAGGTCCACAACGAGAACTACGACGAGGGGTTCATCCTCCTCGCACAGATTCGCACCCCGGGGGAGCGCGCGACGACCCTCAGCCCCGTGCCGCATTCCTGTGACCCGGGGTGGACCGGGTGGCGACGCGCTCGGATTCCGCTCGGCCTCGAACGGACGGACCTGTCGGACGACCTCGCCGACGCGACAGCGGTGGTGGCGACGCTCGCCACCTACGTGGAGTCGTCGGAGACGCCGCGACGGGCGACGGTTCCGTTCCTCTCCGAAGCGGCCGACTCCTGCGACGCGGCGAACGCGACACTGACGGCCCGGCCGTGGACGAATCCGGCGTGAGACGCGAGACCGACGAAGCGGCTGACTCCTTGCGGCGCGGTCGACACACACGCGTACGGACGACGTTTTCCCCGTGGCACCTACGAAGAAAATAACGAGACGGGAGGCGGTCTCGATGGTGGTGAGAGCTGGGTCGAATTTGGGAAAACCCTCTTTATTGCATCGTCCTCCGACCCGTACGAGGACATGACAGACAAGTCACGGAGAGACGTGCTTCGCACGCTCGGAGGCGTTGCGGTCGTCGGTGGGCTCGCCGGATGCTCGTCGAACCAGGACGGTTCGGGCGGCTCCGCCGGCGGAGAGGAAACGGCGACGGCGACGGAAACGCCGATGTCGACCGAGATGGACACCGAGACGGAGACGGCGACAGAGGAGCAGGCGACGGCGATGCTCCGCGTGGCTCACCTGTCGCCGGACGCGCCGAACGTCGACGTCTCTGTGGACGGCTCCGTCGTCCTGGAGGACGTCGCGTTCGGTGCCGTCAGCGACTACCTCGAGGTACCCGTCGGAACCCGGACGGTGACTATCGCCGCGGCGGGCGATCCCTCGACCGTCGCGTTCGAGGGTGACCTCGACGTCACGGAAGGGGCGTTCACCGTCGCCGCCGTCGGCGAACTCGCCGAGGAGACGTTCCAGCCGCTGGTCCTCTCTGACGACAACACGGTCCCCGCTGACGACACCGCACGCGTCCGCGTCGTCCACGCGTCGCCGGACGCGCCGGCCGTCGACGTCACGGCCGGCGGGAACGCGCTGTTCGACGGCGTTTCCTACCAGGGGTCGGGGTACGCCGAGGTCCCCGCGGGGACGTACACGCTGAACGTCCGCGGCGACACCGAGTCGAACGACGGTGACGCGGTGGCGTCGTTCGACCTCGAACTCGTCGGCGGAACGGTGTACACCGTCTTCGCTGCCGGCTACCTCTCGCCCGACGACGAACCGGCCGACACGGCCTTCCAGCCCATCGCAGCAGTCGACGCCGGGGCGGGCGGCGGCGGTATCGTCCAGGGCATGGGTGACGACGGCATGGGCGGCATGGATGGGGACGTCTCGCTCCGCGTGGCCCACCTGTCGCCGGACGCGCCGAACGTCGACGTCCTCGTCGACGGCTCGGCGGTCCTGGAGGACGTCCCCTTCGGCGCCGTCAGCGACTACCTGTCGCTGTCGGCCGGGTCGTACCAGGTGACCATCCAGGCCGCGGGCGATTCGAGCACCGTGGTGTTCGACCAGTCGCTCGACCTCGAACCGGGGGCGTACACCGCGGCCGCGCTGGGTGAGTTAGAAGAGGGCGCAGAGAACGGCTTCGCGGTCCAGCTGTTCGCCGACGACACGTCCGCACCGGAGTCGGGTATGTCGCGCCTCACGCTGGTCCACGCGTCGCCCGACGCCCCGGCCGTCGACGTGACCGTCGAGTCCACCGGCGACGTCCTCGTCGACGGCGCGGCGTTCGGCGACGCCGCAACGGTCGAGGTTCCCGCCGGGTCGTACACGCTCGAGGTCCGTGGGGACACCGAGTCGAACGACGGCGACGTAGTCACGACGTTCGACGTGACCGTCGAGAGCGAGACGGCGTACACCGCGTTCGCACAGGGCTACCTCACACCCGACGACGAACCCACGTCGGCGGGCTTCGACCTGGGCGTCGTGACCAACAGCTGACCACGTTTCGATGTCACCACACTCGTCGGGACCAGTACGGGTCAGGCGGCGCCCCGACCAGGCGGTCGAGGCGCTCCGGTCTGCCCTGGGCGGGTCGCGTGGCGGAGCGAACCGCGTCCGCATCCTCCGGGCGCTCGCCGACCGACCACGGAACGCGAACCGACTGGCCGACGCGCTCGGCCTCGACTACAAGACCGTCCGCTACCACCTCTCCGTCCTGTCGGAGGCGGGCGCGGTGAGTCGCGGCGGGGACCGCTACGGCGCGGTGTACCTCCCGACGTCGCGGACGAGGCGCCACTGGGACGTCGTCGAAGCGATGGACGACCGCACCGAAGACTGAACCGGTACCGACCCCGCACGGTGCAGGGTTAAGCCCTCCGCGCGCCTCTGTACGGCGTGTCGCGTGGTGTCTCTCCTCGTGCGGTCCGCGCGTTGGCACTCGTTCTCGTAGTCGTAGTGGCGCCGCTGGCCGGTGTCGCTGTCGCACCGGTGGTGGGGGCCGCCGCCGCCCAGCCGGGGGTCACGGACCCGTCGTCGGCCGCTCTGTGTGGGTTCGACGGCGACCCGGCCCCAGCCGCCACGTCCCAGCGACACGACTTCGGGGAAGTCGTCGTCAGCCGGACGTCGACGCGAACGGCCGCAGTGTGGACAGACGTCGGTGGGGTCGACCCGACTGTCACCGTCGGCGGACCGGACGCCGGACAGTTCCGCGTCCGCGTCGTGTCCGGGTCTGCCACGAGCGACGACCCGACGCTCCAGCTGTCGTTCGCCCCGACCACGCCCGGGGCGAAGCGGGCCTGGGCGGTGGTCGAGCGCGGCGACGCGAGGGACGTCCACTGTCTCGTCGGGACGGCAGTCGTCGCCGGCGCGAGCAGAAACGGCGGCGGAGCGGGCGACGGAACCGGTCCGAACGGGCGAGCGACGGGCGGTGCGGCCGCCGGTGACGGGGCGTCGGGTGGAGGGAAAGTGACCGACGCGGTACGGGGGTTCGGCCGGGAGTTCGTCGGTTCCGTCAGCCGCGGCGTCGTGAGCGTCGTCACGCTCGAGTTCGCCCGCGACGCCGCCGTCGGCGCGGGGGCGGCGTGGGCCGCCGGCGACGGACTGGTCGGGAAGCTTCTGGGCGTCGCTGGCTACACCCTCTCGGGCGTCGACCCGACTGCGGGGGTCCGGAAGGGAATCCCGGCCGCGCTCACAGCCTGGCGGGCGGGCGACTTCGAGGGGGTGGGGCGGGCGCTGTTCGGCGTCGTCGAGAGCGTCGTCTTCACCGGCGCGGCCGCCGCGGGTGCGTGGGAGGGGTCGAAGCGGGCGCGGCAGTTCACACAGGACCGGCGCGAGGCGGGCGTCGACAGCAGGGGGAGCGAGACGCCGTCGATGGACACCTACCGGGACTTCTCGGTCGGTCTCGACGCCGCGTTCTCGTCGGGGTTCAAGCGGACGAGCCACGAGGAGATTGAGTCAGAACGGTTGGGAGTCGAATCCGAGCCGGGTGACGAGGGCGCTGACGGGATGGACGGCACCGATGGGAAGACGACCGGCGGCGAACCCGGGTCGATCGGTAGCTCCTCCACTGCGGACGCGGGGCCGGCGACCGGCGGCGACGGGACCGACCGCGACGACCGCCGTGAACTCGCCTGAGTACGGTACGTCGACGGTGTGTGCGCGGCCTCTCCGGGGCCGCTCTTTGACAATCTCGATGGGCGATTGCCGTTGTCTTAATTGACATATCGATCTAATATAGATGCTGACCATACATTCAGAATTCATATGTCGCACAGTCGCTTCGGTACAGTACTCGTGACGTTCCTGCTGGTCGTCTCGTCGTTCGGAGGGTTCGTCGGCGTCGCCCACGGACAGGAAACCGCAGAGGGTACCCCGACGGTCTGTGAAAGCCCGGCTCACAGAGACGCACTCATGGCCGAAGTCGACGCGCTTGGTGTCGAACGGCTCGCCGTCGCGGAAGCAGCGGGCCAAGAGCTGGAGCGCCATCGAACGGTTATGGAAGGATTGAACCCCGGAGAGGAGGGTGATTGGGACGCGATACGGGCTGAAGGGGTACGACACGCCAGGGCGATGAAACCCTACACCGAACGTCTCGCGGCGATTCAGCAGCGTATGACGGCGGTTGCGCTGGCACTTAGAGGGTGTCCCGCGACGACAGACGACCGGTCACCGACGCGACCACCCACAGTGGTGGACCTCTCGACACTCGACCCGAACGAACTCACGCCCAGCCAGCGCGCCGCGTACGACGACTACCGGGCGAAGCAGGCAGCCCTCGAAGCACACGAAGAAGAGATTGTCAACCTGACGCGGGCGAGCGACATGCTTGACCTGACCACGTGCACGTACGACGACAGACCGTGTACGCTTCCGGAGGGATGGTCGAAGGTTTCTGAGACGGACCCTCAGCTCATCGCGTTCGACTTGCACCCGCGGTCCGGCGTCCATATGGAGGTGTTCCGGAACGACGAAACCGGCGAGGTCGTTCTCGGAGTCCGGGGCTCGTTCGGCGCGAGGAAGGTCTTCTCCAACCCCATACAGTGGTGGACGGACTGGGTGTCGACCAACATCAAGCAGGGACTCGGGGCCGACACGAGGCAGTACAACGATGTGATGGATGCCGCACGACTGCTCAAAGAGGTGTACGGGGACCAGTTTACCACGGTCGTTGGCCACTCGAAGGGTGGCGGTCAGGCCGCCGCCGCAGCCACCGCGTTCGGACTCGATGCGTTCACCTACGACGCAGCAGGACTGCACCCGAAGACGGTTCCACGTTATCTTGAGAGTCGAGGACTGGACGGACCTGCGACTACGGGGACCATCGTGAACTACCGAGCCTTCGACGACCCGCTGACCGAACGGCAGGAAACCGGGTTGCTCGGACGACTGGCACCAGACGCCGTTGGGGAACAGCTGACGGTCGAAGCGACAGATCCCACACTCGACGGTGAAATCGGTCACAGCGAGAGCCGGCTGAACCAAGAATTGCGGTACCGACTGCTGAACATGGAGCTACAGCGCGCTACGCTGCAGAACGAAATGCTCACGACCGAGTCAGAGCTCCTGAGCACGCTTCGTTCGGAGTGACGCGGTCCATAGCGAAGTCGGAAATCCTGGCGTGAGCACACCACCGTTTTGATATACGTCCACGGGTAGGAACGAGTATGAGTATGGACACGGACGAGGTCTCCGACCAGTACACGCCCGCGGACGTCGAATCCGCGGTCGAACAGTACTGGGACGCTAACGACGCGTACGAGGCGACGAAGGAGGCACACGCCGACGACCCCGCCTTCTTCTTCGTCGACGGCCCGCCGTACACCTCGGGGCAGATGCACCTCGGGACGGCGTGGAACAAGACCCTCAAGGACGCGGTCATCCGCCGGAAGCGGATGGAGGGGTTCCAGGTGACCGACCGGCCGGGCTACGACATGCACGGCCTGCCCATCGAGGTGAAGGTGGAGGAGGAACTCGGCTTCGACTCGAAGAAGGACATCGAGGAGTACGGGATGGAGGCGTTCATCGAGGAGTGCATGTCCTTCGCCGAGCGCAACCGCGAGAACATGGACGAGGACTTCCAGTCCATCGGGGCGTGGATGGACTGGGATGACCCGTACAAGACCATCTCACCGGAGTACATGGAGGCGGCGTGGTGGGCGTTCTCGAACGTCCACGACAACGGCCTCGTCGAGCGGGGCAAGCGCGCCATCAACCAGTGCCCCCGGTGTGAGACGGCCATCGCGGACAACGAGGTCGAGTACCACGAGATCGAGTCCCCCTCGATTTACGTGAAGTTCCCGCTCCGAGAGCACGAGGGGAGCCTCGTCATCTGGACGACGACGCCGTGGACCCTCCCCGCGAACACGTTCGTCGCCGTCGACAGGGAGATGACCTACCAGGCCGTCGAGGCGGCGAAAGAGGGCGAGCGCGAGGTGCTCTACCTCGCCGAGCCCTGCGTCGAAGAGGTGCTGAAGAAGGGCCGCTACGAGGAGTACGAGGTGCTCGAAGAACTCACCGGCGAGGAGATGGTCGGCTGGGAGTACGACCACCCCCTCGCCGAGGAGGTGCCCGACCACGCCAGTTTCGAGGGGTCCGGGCAGGTGTACACCGCGGAGTACGTCGAGGCCGACAGAACCGGACTGGTCCACTCCGCGCCCGGGCACGGGCAGGAGGACTTCGAACGCGGCGAGGAACTCGGCTTGGAGGTGTTCTCGCCCGTCCGCGGTGACGGAACGTTCACCGACGCGGGCGGGAAGTACGCGGGCACGTTCGTCCGTGACGCCAACGACGACATCATCGCCGACCTCGACTCCAACGGCTTGCTCCTCCACTCGGGGACGCACCACCACCGCTACGGGCAGTGCTGGCGCTGTGACACGGACATCGTCTTCCTCGCGACCGACCAGTGGTTCATCACGGTCACCGACGTCAAAGAGGAGTTGCTGGCGAACATCGAGGAGTCGGAGTGGTTCCCCGACTGGGCCCGCGACAACCGGTTCCGGAACTTCGTGGCCGACGCGCCGGACTGGAACGTCTCACGACAGCGCTACTGGGGCATCCCGCTCCCCATCTGGGTCCCGCAGGGCGAGGAGTACTCGACGGAGGACATCCTCGTCGTCGGGACGCGGGAGGAACTGGCCGAGCGCGTCGACCAGGAGATAGACCCCGACGAGATCGACCTCCACCGGCCGTCGGTGGACCCGCTGACCATCACGGAAGACGGCACCACGTACGGGCGCGTCCCCGACGTGTTCGACGTCTGGATCGACTCGTCGGTGGCGACCTGGGGGACGCTCGGCTACCCCTCCTCCACCGACGAGTTCGACGACCTCTGGCCCGCCGACCTCATCATCGAGGCGCACGACCAGACGCGCGGGTGGTTCTGGTCCCAGCTGGGGATGGGGACGGCCGCCGTCGGCGAGGTACCATACCGGCAGGTCCTGATGCACGGCTTCGCCAACGACAGCGAGGGCCGGAAGATGTCGAAGTCGCTCGGGAACATCGTCACGCCCGAGGAGGCCATCGACCGATTCGGCCGCGACCCGCTCCGCGCCTACCTGCTCTCGCACAACCAGCACGGCGAGGACCTCGCGTTCGAGTGGGACGGCCTCGGAGAGACCCAGTCGAAGCTCAACATCTTCTGGAACGTCTTCCGCTTCCCGCTGTCGTACATGGACCTCGACGACTACGACCCCGCCGACGCCTCGCTCGACGACGGCGAACGCACCGTCGTCGACGAGTGGGTGCTCTCGCGGCTCCAGAGCGTGAAGCGAGAGGTCGACGACGCCTGGGCGGAGTATCGCGTCCACGACGCGCTCAACGCGGTCCTCGACTTCGTCACGGCGGACGTCTCGCGCTTCTACGTGAAGGCCATCCGCGAGCGCATGTGGGAGGACGAGGACTCCGACTCGAAGCGCGGCGCGTACGCGACGCTCGCTGTCGTGCTCGACGAGGCCGTCCGGCTCCTCGCGCCCTTCACGCCGTACATCACCGAGCGGATGTACCAGCGACTCGACGGCGAGGCGACCTCGGTCCACGCGCTCGCCGCCCCCGAAGTCGACGAGTCGCTCCACCAGCCCGACCTGGAGGCGGAGATGGCCGTCCTCCGCCAGGTCGAGGAGGCCGCGGCGAACGCCCGCCAGCAGGGGGGTCGGAAGCTCCGCTGGCCCGTCCCACGCGTCGTCGTCGAGTCCGAGGACGAGGACGTGCGAACGGCCGTCGACTCGCTCTCCGACCTCCTCTCCGAGCGGGTGAACGCCCGGAGCGTAGAGGTGTGCGAGACGTTCGACGAACTCGTCGAGTACGCCGAGCCACAGATGGGCGTCGTCGGTCCCGAGTTCGGTGCGGACGCCCAGAAGGTCATGAGCGCCGTCGAGGGGGCGACCCGCGACGAACTCGTCGGCGACACGCTGTCGGTGATGGTCGACGGCGACGAGTACGAACTCACCGCGGAGATGGTCGAGTGGCGGTCCGAGCCCCCCGAACGCGTCTCGGGTGCCGACTTCGAGTCGGGCACGGTGTACGTCGACACGAGCCTCACAGACGAAATCGAGGCCGAGGGGTACGCCCGTGACGTCGTCCGCCGGATCCAGGAGATGCGCAAGCGGCTCGACCTCGCGGTGGACGAGGAGATACACACCGCCATCGAAGTCGACGACGACCGGGTCGCGTCCCTCGTGGACCGCCACCGCGACCTCATCGCCGAAGAGACCCGGACGGAGGCGTTCGTCGACCTCGACGCCGACGAGACGATGGACCTCGTCGAGGAGTGGGACGTCGAGGGAATCTCGGTGACCATCGGCATCGACCGACTCGAGGCGGCGGAGCCAGCCGCGTAGGACGGGACGTCCGTCGCGCGCCGAGACGGCCGCCGTCCCTCATTATTCACGACAAACATTTTTGTCCCAGTTCTCCGTCTGGTAGCACGCACCATGAAGAAACTCATCAACGAACCGGCAGACGTGGTGGACGAGATGCTCGACGGGATGGTCGCGGCGTACCCCGACCGGGTACGGCGGCTGGAGGGGATCGAAGTCCTCGTCCGGGAGGACGCCCCGGTCGACGGCAAGGTGGGAATCGTCTCCGGCGGCGGGTCCGGCCACGAGCCGACACACGCGGGCTATCTCGGCGAGGGGATGCTCGACGGCGCCGCCGCGGGCGAGGTGTTCACCTCCCCGACGGCGGACCAGCTCCAGGAGATGATCCAGGCGTGTGACGGCGGCGAGGGCGTCCTCTGCGTCGTGAAGAATTACGAGGGCGACGTGATGAACTTCGACACTGCCGCCGAACTCGCGGAGATGGAGGGCGTCGACGTCGCACAGGTCGTCGTGAACGACGACGTCGCCGTCGAGGACTCGCTGTACACCTCCGGTCGGCGGGGCGTCTGTGGGACCATCCTCGTCCACAAGGCCGCCGGCGCGAAGGCGGCACAGGGCGGCAGTCTGGAGGAAGTGACCGCGGTGGCCGAGAAGGTCATCGACAACGTCGGGACGATGGGGATGGCACTCACGTCCTGCGTCACCCCCGAGAAGGGTGAGCCGACGTTCGACCTGGGCGACGACGAGATGGAACTCGGCATCGGCATCCACGGCGAACCCGGGACGGAGCGGACCGACGTCCAGAGCGCCGACGAGGTCACCGAGCACCTCACCCAGCGGGTGCTGGATGACCTCGGCCTCGACGAGGGGCAGGAGGTCGTCACCATCGTCAACGGGATGGGCGGGACGCCGCTGTCCGAACTGTTCATCGTCAACCGCAAGCTCCAGGAACTCCTCGACGACCACGGCCTGGAAACCTGGGACGCGTGGGTCGGCGACTACATGACGTCGCTCGACATGATGGGCTGTTCCATCACGGTGTGTGCCGTCGACGACGAACTGAAGGAACTGCTGGGTGCCCCCTGCGACACGCCAGCGCTGACCGTCCGCGACTGAGTCGGTCGCGACGGACGGTCCGAACCGGCTGGCCGCGTCCCGTACCCTTATTTTCTTGCCGACGGATTCGGAGCCATGGCAGACACGGACGTCCAGGTGGAGGCGTTACACGCGGCCCTCGAGAACATCGCCGAGCGACTCGCCGAGGAGAAGACGTATCTGACGGACCTCGACTCGGCAATCGGCGACGCGGACCACGGGGCGAACATGAACCGGGGCTTCCAGACCGTCCTCGAGAAGACCGAGGGGATGGACGGCGAACCCGCCGAAGTCGTCAAGACGGTCGGGATGGCCATCGTGAGCGAGGTGGGCGGTGCCGCCGGGCCGCTCTACGGCGGCTCTATCATGACCGCGAGCCAGGAACTGGATGAGGGCATCACCGCAGAGACGACCGTCGCCTTCGCCGAGGCCTACCTCGAGAAACTCCAGGACCGCGGCGGCGCGCAGCTGGGACAGAAGACGATGGTCGACGCCGTCACCCCCGCGGTTCACACGTACAAGAAGTCCATCGAAGAGGACGACCTCTCGCCGCTGGAGGCGCTGGCGAAGGCCGTCGACGCCGCCGAGCGCGGGGTGAACTACACCGTCCCGCTCCGGGCGACGAAGGGGCGGGCCTCCTATCTGGGGTGGCGCTCCGTCGGCCACCAGGACCCCGGGGCGACGTCGACGCTGTTCATCCTCCAGGAACTGCTGGAGACGGCGACGGAGTACCTCGACGGCGACGTCGAACGGGACGCCACCTCGCCGACGGTACCCGACGACGGGGCCGGGGAGACGGAGGACGCGTAGATGGTCGGCCTCGTCGTCGTCTCCCACTCGGCGAAGGCTGCCGAGGGTATCTGTGAGGTGGCGGAACAGATGGCGACGGGCGCCAGCATCGAACCCGCTGGCGGGGACAGCGACGGCGGCCTCGGCACCTCCGTCGACCGGATTCAGGCGGCCATCGAGGTGGCCGACGACGGCGACGGCGTCGTCGTCCTCGTCGACCTCGGGAGCGCGGTGATGAACGCCGAACTCGCCGTGGAGATGAGCGAGGGGAACGAGGTTCGCATCGCCGACGCGCCCGTCCTCGAAGCGGCAGTCAACGCCGCCGTCGAGGCGACGAGCAAGAAGGCGACGCTCGACTCCGTGCTCGAAGCGGCCGAGGAGGCCCGCGACTACCGGAAACTGAGCTAGCGGTCGACGGTCGGCAGTCGAGGCTGGCGCTGCCGCTGGTTCAGCCTTCGACTTCCTCGGTCGAGAGCACTTCCTCGAGCGCGTCCAGCGCGGCCTCGCTGTCGTCGCCCTCGGCGACGAGTCGCACGCGTTCGCCCGACTTCACGCCGAGGCCTGTCACGCCGAGCATGCTCCGGGCGTTGACCAGGTCGCCGTCCTCCGGACCGACCTGGATGTCGCAGTCGTACTCGTTCGCAGTCTCGACGAACTTCGACGCAGGGCGGGCGTGGAGGCCAGCCTCCGGGACGACGGTGACGAGTCGTTCCATACCCGGTCTCACCCGACGGACCGTGGTAGCCGTTTCGATGTTCGGCGTCGCGAGCAGCAGGTGTCGAACGTGTCGGCGTGTGCCGGGCGTCCCCGGCGTCCCCGGGAGAAGAGTCAAGTCTTCACAGACCAACGACACTCGATGACACACCGAACGGACGTACTGGTGGTCGGTGGTGGCGCGACCGGCGCAGGCATCGCGCGCGACCTCGCCCTGCGCGGGGTCGACGTGACGCTCGCGGACAGAGGTGGGCTCTCCTCGGGGACGACGGGGCGGTCACACGGGCTCCTCCACAGCGGGGCCCGGTACGCCGAAGCCGACGAGGTCGGCGCCCGCGAGTGCATCTCGGAGAACCGCATCCTCCGGGAGGTGGCCGGCCACTGCATCGGCGACACCGGCGGACTCTTCGTCCAACTCGCGACGGACGACCCCGACTACTTCGAGGCGAAGCTCGCAGCCTGTCACGAGTACGACATCCCCGCGGAGGTTATCTCGGGTGAGGAGGCATGCGAGCACGTCCCGGACCTCTCGCCTGAGGTGGAACGGGCCATGGTCGTCCCCGACGCGGTGGTCTACCCCTCGCGGCTCGTCGCGGCCAACGCGGCAGACGTCGAACGCCACGGCGGGACCGTCCTGCGGAACGCCCCGCTGGAGTCGTTCACGGTCGACGACGGCCGGATCACGGGGACGCGACTCGGAGGAGACGCAGGCCTCGACGTCGAGGCGACGTACGTGGTGAACGCGACGGGCGCGTGGGCGGGACAGGTGGCCGCGGAGGCCGGTGTGGACGTGGAGATGCGCCCCACGAGCGGCGTGATGGTGTCGGTCGACTACACCGACCTCGGCCCCGTCCTCAACCGCTGCCGGGACCCCGCCGACGGCGACATCATCATCCCTCACGACGACCAGGTCGTCCTCGGCACGACGAGCAACGTCGTCGACGACCCCGACGACTACCCGAAGCGAGAGGAGGAGGTCGAGAAGATGTTCGACGAGTGCGGCGACATGTTGCCGGCGGTGCGGGAGTGTGAGACCCTCCGTGCCTGGTGGGGCGTCCGCCCGCTGTACGCGCCCGACGAGGACGCCCGCGGGAGTCAGAGCGGTGGGCAGGGAGCGAACCGCGGCATCTCCCGCGGCTTCTTCGTCCTCGACCACGCCGACGAGGTGGAGAACTTCGCAAGCGTCGTGGGGGGGAAGCTGACCTCCTACCGACTGATGGCCGAGCAGACGGCGGACCTCGTCGCCGACCGACTCGGCGTCGACGAACCGTGCCGGACCGCCGAGGAACCCCTCCCGGGGGCGAACGACCCCGGCACGCTGGACCAGTTCGTGTCGACGTACGACGCCGTCTCGCCGACCGACGAGGACGTCGTCGCGGACGACTGAGCCCGCCGACTCGGCGGCGACTGGTCCTGCGACAGTCGGCGACGAGTCCACGTCTGCCGTGAGTCTGACGTAGAGTTATTCGGGACCGTGACAATCGTGACCTATGAACAGTTCCAGACGGGACGCTCGTGGACTCGACCTCAGCGTTCGTATCGCGAACGAGGTGGCCGCCGCGAAAGGAGTCGACCCGATGGACCTCGACCCTCTCTCGGCCGTCGTCGACCTCGAGTCGCTGGACACGCTGGTCGCGAACAGCGCCGCGTCGCTTCGGCTCGAGTGGTGCATGGACGACTTGACCATCGAGGTTGTCCCCGATGGCGAGGTCAGGGTGTCGCAGACGCCGGCGGACGCCGACGTGGTCGTCGACGGCTGACGGGGGCCGGTCAGCCGTGTCGACTGTCGCGGGTGCACGTCGCGAGACGTGTCTCTCCCGGGCGCCGAAGCCCAGTTCGCGGGGTGACCTGGTGAACCGAAATCCGGAACGAGGCGCCGCCGACACTCCCGGAGCGGAGAGAACGTCACAAGGGAACCGCCCTCCGATGACGCTCGCGTCGGCGGGGAGAACGACGTAACGGGGGCCGCCCCGAACAGGTGACGGTTAGACCACCGCTTCCTCCAGCAACTGGAGCGGGTGGCGAATCTCGTAGCCGCTGCCGTGTTCCATCTGCATCGAACACGTCGGGCACTCGGTCATCCCGACGTTCCCCTTCGCGTGGTGCATGTGGTCGAACATGTCCTCGCCGATTTTCATCGACTTCTCGTACTTCTCGGCCTTCCACCCGTAAGTGCCGGAGATGCCCGAACAGGAGGAGCCGACGTCCTCGATCTCGAAGCCCTCGACCTCACGGAAGAGCTCGACCGCCTGCCGGTCGAGGCCCTGATTGCGGGCGTGACACGGCGCGTGGTACGCGAGGTCCGGGTAGTCGACCGTCTTGTCCTCCAGTGCCCCCTCGACGTCCTCGTAGATGCGGAGGTACTCCAGCGCCTCGTAGGTGTGGTTCGACACCTCGTCGATGCCCGATATCTGGAACAGTTCGGGGTACTCCTGTTTCAGCGACATCGAACAGGAGGTACAGGAGGCGACGACGTCGTACCCTTGTTCGATGAGGTCGTAGAACTCGGGGACGTTCACGTTCGCGGCGCGCTCGGCGTCCGAGAGCATCCCGTTGGCAAACATGGGCGTGCCCGAACACCGCTGTCGGGGGACCGCCACCTCGTAGCCGAACTCCTCGAAGACGCGCACGAGCGCCTTCCCAACCTCGGGGGTGTTGTAGTTCGAGTAACAGCCGTGGAAGTACGCGACGCGCTTCTCCTCCGAGGAGACCTGTGCACCGCCGCGCTCGCGCCACCACTCCCGGAAGGTCTGTGACGCGAACTCGGGGAACTCCCGTTCCGCGGTGATGCCGAGCAGTTTCTCGTTCACCTTCTGGACGAGGGAGTTGCCCATGACGGCGTTCGTGATGCGCGGGACCTTGCTCCCCAGTTCGGCGAGCGTGCGGTAGTTCGCGAGGATACGGTTCCGGACGTACTCCCGCGAGCGGTGGTCCATCTGGTTCTCGACGTACTCGCCGCGGGCCTCGTTGTGCATCTGCGACAGCGGGACGCCCGAGGGGCAGGCGTTGTCACAGCGCATGCAGTTCGAACAGGACATGATGGAGTCGTCGATTTCGACGTCCTCCTTGCGCTTGAGGCGCCACTGCTCCGGGCCCTGGAACTTCGGTCCCGGGAACTCGTCGTCCACCTCCGCGACCGGACACGACGTATCACACGCCGTGCACTTGTAGCAGTTGTCCGCGCCGGGGCGGAGGTCCATGCCGCCGTCGAACACGTCGACGGGTTCGAAGTCGTCGATACCTACCGTGGAGTCGAAGTCTGGGGGAGATTGTGCGTCGCTCATGCGGATTCACCTGCCTCGCGGCCCGCGACGACGCCCGTCGCGAGGGAGACGCCGCTGGCCGACTTCTCGGCCGCGACGTTCGCACCGCCGACGACACCGCCGGCGGCGAAGAGGTTCTCGAACTCTGCGTGGCCGTCCGGTCGCGTGGGACGGAGTCGGTCGTCCGGCGACACGCCGAACGAGGTGAACGGGTGGTCGCCGAAGGCGTCCTCGACGAACCAGTCGTAGCGGTCGTCGGGGTGTGGGACGTAACAGTCGAACAGCGGTTCGCGGATGCCCTCGCGGGAGGACGTGATGCCCTTGCCGACGAGGCCGCCCGTCGCGAGGACGACGGCGCCCGCGTGGTAGGGAACCTCTCGCCCCTTCCGGTCGACGACGACGGCGGAAATCTCGCCGTCGTCGGTCTCGTAGCCGACGGCCTTGTTCCCCGAGGAGATGCGGACGCCCGCCTCGTCGAGTGCGTCGAAGAGGAGGTCCTCGAGGCGGAGGCCGGGGAGCGAGGGCGGCCCCATCGGCACCTCGAACACCTCCGCACCGAGATACGCCTCCATGTCGGCGCGCACCTCGTGGCGGTGGTCGTCGCCGAGGAGCGAGGGGAAGCCGACTCGTTCGGCACCGTCGAGGTGTGGCTCGACGGCCGACGCGAGCGCCTCTCGGGTGCCCCGACCACCGACCTCTTCGTCGGTGTCGAGCGCCTTCGCGAAGCGGGTGAGCTTCGCGTCAGCGCGAAAACTCCGGGGGAACTCGATCGTCACGCCCGACACCTCGAAGGGGACGCCGGCCGCGTCGAGGTGGTCGGCCGCCAGCGACGCCTCGAAGTCGGTCATCGACTCGAACCCCACGAGGAGCATGTCGCGGTCGTCCGACGCGACGCCGCCCGCGGCCGCCTTCGGGTACCGCGCCGACGGTTTCACCGCACCGCCGTGGGTGGGGACGAGGGCGTTCGCGTCCGTGTGCGCCCCGAGATACTCTTCGCCGACGACGTCGTCGAACGTCGCCAGTCCCTCGCGGATGCCCTCCTCCCCGACGATGTGGTAGGGGTGCCCTTCGGGGAGGGCGTCGAGTCCCTCGAACGGGTCGGCGAGGGGGGCGTCGCCGTCCGGCGTGTACCCCAACACGTCGATGAGGCCGCTCGCGTGGCGGAGCGTGCTCTTCTTGTACGTGACGACGCGGACACTCGCGCCCGTCTCCGCGGCAGCCAGCGCGGCGACGGAGCCAGCGACGCCCCCGCCGACGACGACGACGTCCTCGCTAATCGGCATCCTGTCGACCCCCACTCGCGGGTCCGTCGCTCCGCTCGTCGTCGGGGACAGCGGTCCCCCCGTCGGCCGCCGCGCGCGTCACGCCGGAGTCGTCCCCGACCGCCGGGCCGCCGTCGAACGCGCCGAAGTCGACGTCCGAGCCGACGCGGACGGGGTCGCGGTCACGGTTCATCGTCGTCGCGTGCAGCAGGTGCTTCAGCATCGCCTGTGAGAGCTGTTCGCCCCACAGCGCGTGTTTCTCGCCCTTCCAGCGCTCCTGGTAGAGTTCGTCGAGCGCGTCGCGGGCGACGGGTTCGGGGTACTCCACGGCGAGTTCGTTCGCCATCCGGTGACAGCAGAAGGCCCCCTGACAGTTCCCCATCGAGGCTCTGGTTCTGAGGCGGACGGCGTTGAGGTCCGACCCCGCCTGGTCGATGGCGTCTCTGACCTCGGCGCGCGTGACACCCTCGCACTCGCAGACGACCGGGTTCGGACCACTCGTCTTCAGCACCTCGTCCGCCCGCGAGCCCAGTCGCTGGACGGAGCGGCGACCGATGGGTGATCGGAGGCCGAACTCGTCCATGTAGTCGCGGAGGACGGAGAAGTCCTCGCTGCCGGGGAGCGGGACGTCGGCGGTCCGGCACTCGGTCCGGTCGCCGAACTTCGCACAGACGTGGTCGGAGATTTTCTCGGCCATCATCCGGTAGGTGGTGAATTTCCCGCCGACAATGCTCGTCATCCCCGGGAGGTCGTCCCGCTCCGAGTGGTCGAGCAGGAAAAAGTCGCGCGTGATGTCCGTCGGGTCCGTCGTGCCGGTCCCCGGCGGTTCGTAGAGCGGCCGGACACCCCAGAACGAGCGGATGGTCCGTGCCTCCTTCAGCATGGGGACGAGCTTCGAGAGCTCCTCGATCATCATGTCGACCTCCCACTGTTCCTCGGGGTAGTCCTCGGGGTCTTCCACCTCCTTGTCGGTCGTACCGAGGATGGCCGTCGTCTCGTGGGGCACGATGATGTCGGCGTTTCCCTTCGGCTGACAGCGGTTGATGACCGTGTCGACCTGCCGGACGTTCATGATGGTCATGACGCCCTTCGAGGGGCGGACCTCGATGTCGACCCCGGCCATGTCACCGACGCGCCCTGCCCACGCGCCGGTGGCGTTGACCACGTAGTCGGCGTAAATCTTCTCGCGGCCACCGGTCCGACCGTGGACGCGTTTGCCCTCGCCCGAGGCGTGTTCGACCTCGACCCCGACGACCTCTCCGTCCTCGACGAGGACGTCGACGACCTTCGAGTGCGTCTCGATGCGCCCCCCGTGCTCCTCGGCGCTGGCGGCGTTGGCGACACAAAGTCGGAACGGGTCGACGGCCCCGTCGGGGACCCGAATCGCCTTGTCGATGTCCTTCGCGAGGTACGGCTCGAGCTGTCGGGCCTCCTCGTTGGTGAGAATCTCCGTCGGGATGCCACACTCCTTGCAGCCCTGCAGCTTCTTCTCGAAGTACTCTTCGGTGTCCTCGGGCCGTTTGACGAACAGGCCGCCGGTCATCTCGACGCAGTGGCTCGCGATTTCCCGGAGGACCCGGTTCTCCTCGATACACTCCTTGGCACTCGGCTGGTCCGTGACCGCGTACCGTCCACCGCTGTGGAGCAGGCCGTGCATCCGGCCCGTCGTCCCGTGGGTCAGGTTCCCCTGCTCGACCAGCGTGACGTCCATCCCACGCATCGCCAGGTCGCGCGCGATTCCTGTCCCGGTCGATCCCCCGCCGATGACCAGGATTTCTGGTGAGTCTGTCATTAATCTTTGTAACGCTGAGAACCGTACCCACTTTACTTTACCTCTCCTCGGGACTCGCCAGATACGTCACGTGATATCGCACCTCGTACGACGGCACCGAACGGGCGCCATTCCGGCCCGCGCGCGTCTCGTCGTCCGGACTTTTCGTCTCCACGAGCCGCCCTGAAACGACCTCGTACGGCTGATTGTCGGGAGAAGAGCCGTTCCGGGCAGGACCATTTCCGTGTGCGTGTGCAAAGATTGTAAGGAAACCCCGAGGACGTGTCCGACAGCCGATGAATTAGCAAAGTTTATCACACTCTTTCACACTGTTTACTGGTACCGCCGGACCGCCGATAAAGAACAGACGTCCGGCAGAGGCTGGCACACCAAGGTGCTACACACATGAGTCAGGACACATTCGTCGGTGCGATCGACCAGGGGACGACAGGAACGCGCTTCATGGTGTTCGACCACGGCGGTGAAGTGGTCGCGAACGCCTACGAGAAGCACGAACAGATCTACCCGGAGCCGGGCTGGGTAGAGCACGACGCGAACGAGATCTGGCGGAACACGAAGCACGTCATCAACACGGCACTCGACGACGCTGGACTCAGCGCCGACCAGCTCGAGGCCATCGGCATCACGAACCAGCGTGAGACGACCGTCGTATGGGACGCCGAGACCGGCAAGCCGATTCACAACGCGCTGGTCTGGCAGGACCGCCGTACCACGGACAGGGTCGAAGAGATTCAGGCCGAGGACAAGGTCGAGTGGATCCGCGAGAAGACCGGCCTGGAGTGTGACGCGTACTTCTCCGCGACGAAGGCCGAGTGGATTCTCGACAACGCGGACCCGATCAAACTCTCCCGTTCGCGGCCCGAGGACGTCCGTGACCGCGCCGAGGACGGCGAACTGATGATGGGGACCATCGACTCGTGGCTCATCTACAAGCTCACGGGCAACCACATCACCGACGTCACCAACGCGTCGCGGACGATGCTGTACAACATCCACGAGAACGAGTGGGACGAGGAGCTCCTCGAGGAGTTCAACGTCCCCGCCTCGATGCTGCCGGAGGTCCGTCCCTCCTCGGACGACGACTTCTACGGGACCACGTCGGACGTCGGCTTCATCAACGCCGACATCCCGGTCGCGGGTGCACTCGGCGACCAGCAGGCCGCGCTGTTCGGTCAGACCTGCTTCGACGAGGGCGACGCGAAGAACACCTACGGCACCGGCTCGTTCATGCTCATGAACACCGGCGAGGAGGCCGTCGCCTCCGAACACGGGCTGCTGACCACGATTGGCTTCCAGCGCTCCGGCGAGCCGGTCCAGTACGCCCTCGAGGGTGCCATCTTCATCACGGGCGCCGCCATCGAGTGGCTCGAGGACATGACCCTCATCGAGAACGCCGCGGAGACCGAGGAGCTGGCCCGCTCGGTCGACTCGACCGACGGCGTCTACGTCGTTCCCGCGTTCACGGGTCTCGGCGCGCCCCACTGGGACGGCCGCGCCCGCGGGACAATCGTCGGGATGACCCGCGGCACGCGCCGCGAACACGTCGTCCGCGCGACGCTCGAATCCATCGCGTACCAGACGCGCGACGTGGCCGAGGCGATGGAAGCCGACTCCGGCATCGACATGGGCGCGCTCCGCGTCGACGGTGGGGCCGTGAAGAACAACTTCCTCTGCCAGCTGCAGGCGGACATCATAGACACCGACATCGTCCGACCGGTGGTCGACGAGACCACGGCGCTCGGCTCGGCCTACGCGGCCGGTCTCGCCGTCGGCTACTGGGAGACGCTCGACGAACTCCGCGACAACTGGCAGGTCGACCGCGAGTTCGAGGTCGACCCCGACGCGGACTACGAGGCCAACTACGAGCGCTGGAACGAGGCGGTCGCCCGCTCCGAGGACTGGGCCCGCGACGGTGGTGACTGAACGATGAGCGTCCTCCTCCAGGCCTCGGCCATCATCGACGCGGTCACCAACCCCGGCCTGCTGCTCGCAGCGTTCGCCGGCGGCGCGTTCGGCGCGGCACTGGGTGCCCTGCCGGCGTTCTGTTTCACCGGCTTCATGGTCATCGCCGGCGAGGCGGCGAACCTCGCAGTCAACTCCGTCGGCGTCGCCGAAGCGGTCGAGGCGGCCGCCCTCGGTGCCCCCGGCATCACCGGCTCCATCGCGTTCGGGACCGTCTTCGGCCCGCACATCTCCTTCGCCGGCGGCGCGGCCGCCGCGGCCTACGCGGCCAAGAAGGGGTACATGGACTTCGGCTTCGACTACCACGAGGCGAAGAACATCCCGGCGGCGCTCGGGACGAAGCCCGACGTACTCGTCGTCGGCGGGCTCTTCGGCATCCTCGGCTACGTCATCACGGCCATCTCCGCGAATCTCGCGGCGCCGTGGGACCCCATCGCCGTCGCAGTCGTGCTCTCGGCGGTCGCACACCGCCTGGTGTTCGGCTACGACCTCATCGGCGACGTGCGCGGCTCCGGCATCTTCGACATGGGGCCGTTCGAGCGCGAGGAGATGCGTCCCGCCTCCAGTGACGCTGCCGCGATGACCGACGGTGGCGAGACCAAGCAGCGGCTCGCGACCGAGCCGTGGCTCCCCCACCAGTACGAGTGGGGCAACGTCGCGATGATTGGCCTCACGGCGGGGCTCATCGGTGGTATCACCGCGCTGACGACCGGAAGCGCCTTCCTGGCCTTCGGTATCAGCGCCGCGTCGCTGACGTTCCTCAACCTCGGTGTCGAGCGCATCCCGGTGACCCACCACATGACGCTCCCCGCGTCGACGGCCGCGCTGGCCGTCACCGGTGGGAGCGCAGAGGTCGGCGCCGTGGCGATGGTCGTCGCCGGCGTCTTCGGCGTCTCCGGCGCCCTCACGGGTGAGGTCGTCCAGCGTGTCTTCTACGCGCACGCCGACACGCACTTCGACCCGCCGGCCGCCGCCATCGTGGTGAACACGTTCTTCATCGCGGTGCTCGCTATCGTCGGCGTCTTCAGCACGAGCGTCTGGATCCCGCTTCCGGTCTAATCGGAACCGGGCCTTCACCGTCGCTTCGTCCGCTGTTCGTGGTACCGTTCTTCAACCGTTCGCTCGACGGCTTCCCGAGCACGACGTGTCGGCCGCACCACCGACACGACACACGACAGACACGACGCACGATAGACTCGCCACGTGACTCCTCGCGCTAGACACAGCATGGACCTCGACGAACGAATCGAACGACGTCGACGCGGTGAGAGCGAACGCGCACTCGTCCGTGACTTCGACGTGCTGAGCCCCGTGACACATCTGACCGAGCCAAACGGACGAGGCCCCGTCCTCGAACGGCTACTCGACGTGCTCGACCCGACGTTCGGCGGCGACCTCCCGGACGACGCGTACGTCTGGGGTCCGAAGGGGACCGGGAAGTCCGCTGTCGTCAGCGCCCTGTTCGGTCACCTCTCCGAACAGAACGCCCGGCGGCGGTCGACCATCCTCACGACGACGCGGGCCGTCGCGCCACCGACGACGCTGTTCGTCTACGTGGACGCGCGGGACGCCTCGAGCGAGTTCGCGCTCTACCACGACATCCTCGACAGCGTCGTCGACGACCCCGTGCCGGAGGGTGGCGTCGGAACCGACGACCTCCGGGACCGACTCGGGACCGAACTGGTCGGGACGACACAGGCCGTCGTCGCCGTCGACCACGTCAACGAGTCGAACACGCTCACCACGCGACAGATCGACTCGCTGCTCGACATGCCCTCGATGGCGTATCTCGTCGTCGGGCGGGACCCGCCCGACGCCGACGTCCCCGGGACCGACGAGTCGGTCGCGGCGCGGGTCGACGAGACGATAGAGGTACCGCGCTACGAGCGACACGCGCTGGTCGACATCCTCACCCAGCGGGCCTCGCTCGGCCTCGCACGGAACGCGGTTTCACACACCGACATCCGCGAGGTGGCGTCGTGGGCGGACGGTGACGCGCACGACGCGCTCGCGGCTGTCTTCGGCGCTGCGGACCACGCGCTGGAGCGCGGAGGGGACCGCCTCACGACAGACGACATCGAAGTCGGAATGGACGCAGTCCCGTGGCCGTCGGTGTCGCTCGGGCGCGTCCTCGCCCTCCCGGAGAACCGTCGGCGCATCCTGCGTCGTCTCCTCGAACTCGACGCGAGCGCCGTCTCGTCGGTGACGGCCGCCACGGACGCGCTCACCGCCGACCCCTACATCGACCTCTCGGCGACGACCATCAAGCGGGTGCTGTACGAACTCGCGGAGGCGGGCGTCGTCAAACGAATCGAGACCGACGAGGACCGGGGGCTGGGGCGGCCGCCGAGTCGACTCGAACCGCAGTTCCCGACCCGCGTGTTCCGGCGACTGGTCGACATCGACGACTAGCCGCCGAGACACCGAGAGGTGGAGACACCGACGGACTCTCCACGATACTTTTTGGTGGCTGACAGAAAACGCCTGCCGCGTTCAGCGAACGTCGTACGTCACAGTACACACGTGTCGTTCGCCGAAGTGCTCGACAGTAGTGTCTGGAGAGCAGGATACGACTACTCGGTCAGCGTTCGGACGAACCGTCCCACTGCCGCGTGTCTGGACGTAAGTCTACATTCCGTGATATATGTGAAAAGTGCTAACTCTACGGAAGGCCCGCACATGTTTATATATTATATAAGTTTTCTAACATATAAATATGTAGATAAGAGAGCCGCAGCACTTGGACACGATTTACAGCGGCTGGACCGAACGCATGGCGGCAGACCCGGAGATGGACTTGCGAGTCGTGCGTGAGATGTTCGAGACGGGCCATCTCGCGGCCGCCGAGCCAGAGAGAGCCACCTACGCAGAGGTCGACGCTGGGGGCATCCCGGCGCTGTGGTGCATCCCCGAGGACTGTGCATCCGACCGGGTGCTCCTGTACTGTCACGGTGGCGGATACATGGTCGGGTCGATGCACCTGAGCCGCAAGGTGGCCGCACACATCGCCAAGACTGCAGGTATACGGGCGCTCGTAATCGACTACCGCCTCGCGCCGGAGCATCCTCATCCCGCGCCCGTCGAAGACGCCGTCACCGCGTACCGCTGGTTGACCAGTGAGGAAATTCGGCCCGAGCATATCGCGACCTGCGGCGACTCCGCAGGGGGCAACCTCTGCACGGCGATGGTACTCAAACTCCGCGACGAGGGAGACCCGCTCCCGGCCGCTATCGTGCCGATGGCTCCGTGGTACGACATGGAGATGACGGGTGAGTCTCTCGACAGTAACGCGGCCACCGATTCACTGGTCAACCGTGAGATGGTGGAAGTGATGGCGGCCACGTTCCTCGGCGACGGGTCACCCACGGACCCACTGGCCAACATCCTCCGCGCCGACCTGACGGGGCTTCCACCGGTACTGATTCACGTCTCGACCACCGAGGCACTCGTCGACGACACTCGGCGGTTCGCGGCGAGAGCCGAGGAGTCCGGAGTCGACGTGACAGTCGAAGCCGTTCCGGATGTGCCACACGTCTACCCCTACATGGCGGGGCGTGACCCCGAAGCCGACCGTGCGGTCGAACGGATGGGCGAGTGGGTCCGTCCCAGACTGGGCCTGGAGTAGTACGGTGGTCGTCCCGTGACGGCTGTCCGCACGGATAGTCGCCGCGACAGCGCCGCACGACTGTCACACGAACGACCGGGGATCGGGGGGTGGCCTGGTCGGTAACCGTTCGGCACCGCCGGGTTCGGCCTGACCGACTCGCCCCTCGCCTGCCGCACGGTGCCTGAATCTCGGCACCGCTTGCGAGGTTCGACGGATTCGAACAGCACCGCGGAAGCGACGGCTCTTTGTCCGCGCTCCCTCGACACCCCGGCATGGCTCCCCCGCTCGCACTCGACATCGACGGTACGCTGACCACGCCTGACGGCAGTCTCGACCCGCGGCTGTTCGACGCACTCTCTGCGTGGGACGCGCCGGTGATCGTCGCCACGGGCAAGTCGTTCCCCTACCCGGTCGCACTCTGTCACTTCGCCGGCCTCCCCGAACGGGTCGTCGCGGAGAACGGCGGCGTCGTCTGCACCCCCGACACCGTCCGCTTCGCCGGTGACCGCAACCGTGCCGTGCAGGTAATCGAGACGTTCGAGGCGCGCGGGGGCGACGTCGGCTGGAGCGACGCCGACCTCGTGAATCGCTGGCGGGAGACCGAACTCGCCGTCGCGATGGCGGCCGACGAGGCGCTTCTCAGGGACGTCGCCGCGGAGTACGACATGGAGGTGGTCGACACCGGTTACGCCTACCACGTGAAGACGCCGGGCGTCCAGAAGGGTGACGGACTGGAACTCGTCGCGGCCGAGTTGGGGCTCGACCCGGACGAGTTCGTCGCCGTCGGCGACAGCGAGAACGACGCCTCGACGTTCGCCGTCGCCGGTCGCTCGTACGCCGTCGCCAACGCCGACGACGTCGCAAAATCGGCCGCCGACGTCGTCCTGTCGGAGGGGTACTTCGACGGGACGCTCGCGGCGCTCGACGCGGTCCGGGACTGACTCCTCACTCGGCGCTCGTCGAGTCTGTGACCCACGCGCCGAACTCGTCGAGCAGGTCGGTCTCGTCGAACCGTTCGATGCACGGGACGTCGTACGGGTGTTCCTCGACGAGTCGCGCGACGACTGCCTCGTACTGCTCGTCGGTCGTCTTCACCAGCAGTATCTCCTCTTCATCCTCGACCACGTCGCCCTCCCAACGGTAGGTCGACGTACAGGGGAGACGGTTGACACAGGCGGCAAGGCGCTCCTCTACGAGCGTGCGCGCGAGGGCCGCGCTCGCCTCGGGCGGGACCGTGACGTACAGCGTCGGCATCAGGAGTCGAAGGGGGCGAACCGGCCGTTGATGTCCCACTCGTGGACACAGAAGACGTTGCCGCTCCGGCGCTCGCCGTCGACGACGACGATGCGCCAGTTCTCTACGTCCACGTCCCAGGTCTCCTCTCGGCCACACCGCTCGCAGGTCCGCTCGGTCGGTCGCCGAAGTTCGCCGCTCGTCATACGTGCAGTGGCGACGTCGAGGGATTTAACGCTGTCTCAGTCGCCTGCCCGTTCCGGAGGCGTTAGGTTCCCCACGCCCGTTCGCGTCGTATGGCCTTCCACACGTTCGACGTCGACCGGGCCAACGAGCTGGAGAAGACGGACCGGTACCGCTTCCTGTCGCGCGAGGAACTCCTCGACCTGCTCGACCCGTCCCCCGAAGACGTGGTCGCCGACCTCGGCAGCGGGACCGGCTTCTACACCGACGAGGTGGCCCCGTTCGTCGGAACGCTGTACGCCGTCGACGTCCAGACCGAGATGCACGACCACTACCGGGAGAAGGGCCTCCCGCCGTCGGTCGAACTCGTGACCGCAGAGGTCGGTGACCTCCCCTTCGACGACGACGCGCTCGACGACGCGTTCTCGACGATGACCTACCACGAGTTCGCCACCCCCGACTCGCTCGCGGAACTCGCCCGCGTGGTCCGCCCCGGCGGCCACGTCGTCACTGTCGACTGGTCCGCGCGCGGCGACGGAGCGGACGGACCGCCGGTCGACGAGCGGTACGGCCTGGGCGACGCCGTCACCGCGTTCGCCGACGCCGGTTTCGCGACGATCCACGGTGTGGAACGCCGGGAGACGTTCGTCTCCGTCGTTCGTCGCGAACTCTGATGAAGATAATTTGATAAACGTACATTTCTTCCCGCGAATAGCGAGAAAATATGTCCGTCTTTCACCCCACTGGCGGACGATATGGGTGTGAACTAGTATATTATATCATTAAATGGCGTATGAGGAGAACCGTTAACCGTGGTGTCGTGCGAGGGAGACTCATGGTCATCCACCACGCGGACATCGACCCCCACCAGAGCGAGCACGGGTACTACGAGTGCCTCTCGTGTGGCGCCCGGACGACGAGCGAGGACCGCCTCGGACGCTGTGTCGACTGCGGCGGCGACGTCCACAACATCGGCATCGCTCGCGAGTGAACGGGCCCGCCCCGCACCGAACCGCACTCCGACTGCTCTCGGCTTCGTTCTGACGTCTCCCGCTGGCGCAGGTCCAGCGGCGGCCGCCCCGTGTGGACGGCCCGGCAGGTCAGTCGCGGACCGACTCTGCGCTCCCGACGCCACCCAGCGAGGAACTCCGTTCGAGCAGCAGGACGACCGCGCCGCCGACGACTGCCGCCGCCAGGAAACTCCCGGCAATCTCCGGCGTCCAGCTCTGATTCGCCTCGGCGAGACGGCGGCTGACGTCCGCGACGGGCGCGCGGAGCGCGCCGACGATGAGACTGACGAGGAACGCGAGCGTCGCCTCCCGACGCCGGCTGAGGGCCCACTGGACGACGTGCGAGGTCGTGAACAGGCCGACGACCGCGCCGGAGACGAACGTGACGACAGTCACCACGGAGGGAGTGAGTCCCGGGACGGTCCCGCCGAGAACGGCGACCACCACGCCGTCGACCGTCTCCCGGAGCGTGCCGATCATGAACTCGTACTGGCCGATGAGGATGAGGATGAGCGACCCGGAGATGCCCGGGAGGACGAGCGCGCTGACGGCGATGAGGCCGGCGAAGAAGACGACGACGGTCTGGTGGCCGAGTGTCGCCGCGGCCTGTCCGGAGACGACGAACGCGAAACTGAAGCCCGCGACGGCCGCGGCCACCCGCCCGCGCGTGTCGAGGTGGACGTCGCTCCACAGCACGACCGCCGAGGCGCCGATGAGGCCGAAGAAGAACCCGAACGTGAGGACCGGAATCGCCTCGATGGCCGTGTCGACGAGTCGCGTCACGGTGATGATGGCGGTTACGACGCCCGTCCCCAGCACACCGAGGAACACCAGGTCCATCTCGGCCGCTACCCGCCAGGCCTCGCGGCGGTCCTCACCGGGGACGACCAGGCCCAGGAGCGACCGGAGCCGACCGGGTGAGACGGCCGTAATCGCGCCGATGAGCCGTTCGTAGATGCCGGTGACGAGCGCGATGGTGCCGCCGGAGACACCGGGAACCGCGTCGGCGGCCCCCATGCAGACGCCCTTCGCGTAGATGATGAGCCAGCCCATCGCGGCGGTGCGTCGGTCCATCTGGCTCAGTTCACCCCACGCGGGCAGCGCGTTCTCCTGGCGCGGCCGACCCGACTCCGGACGACTGGACCGTCAGGTCCGACGACGCGCCGGTCGACGCGGAGTCGTCCGCCGCCGACTCCGAAGCGTCTCCCGATGCCGACGCCGAGTTCGAGTCGTCCGACGACGTGGTGGCGCTATCGCCCTCGGTGTCGCTCAGCGTCAGCTGTGAGGTCCGGCGTTCGAGCGTGACCTCGATGGCCTCGGACTGGTCGCCGTTGACCCGTCCCTCGGGGACGTCGACGGTCGTCCGGTACTCCTCGACGCCCGCGGAGCCGTTGATTTCGACGAGCTGTCCGCCCGTCGAGATGTTGTACGGCCCGGCCGCACGGACGCTGACGTTCGTGTAACCGTTCTCGGGGCCGTACTGGTCGTACCCGGTCGTCGAGTACGGCAGCGTCATCGTGAACTCGCCGTCGGCGTCCGTCCTCGCCTGCTGCCGATAGGTGAACGTGTAGTTACCGTTGGGGGCACGCATGTCCACCTCGGCGGTCACCGTCGTGTTCGGCGGTGCGCCGCTCCCCTCGATGCGGGCACCGGGTACCCGTTCGAACGTCTTCAGCCACGAGGGGTTCGTGACGAACATCCGGGTGGCCGGGAAGCCCGTCAACTGCTGGGTGATGAGGAACTCCTGCTGGTACGACGAGGCGCTGAACGCCGACCGGTTGCTCGTCCGCACCAGTCGGTAGTGCTCGAGCGCGGGCACCCGCTCGGCGGGAATCGCACCGACGCCGCCGACCTGGGCGGAGCCGTCCCGTTCGACGTACGCCCGCGCCGCGCTCATGTTCTGGAACTCACGGATGGCGTCCGTCCGGTTGCTGGGGAACGTCCGGACGGAGACGGTGTCCCCGCCCGACGTCTGTGCCTGTCGGTTCTCCCAGTCGACGACCACCGGTCGGGGTTCGACGGCGCTCCCGTGGTAGTGGTAGAGGCGGATCATCTGGCTCTCGTAGTACCGCTGTTCGCGGACGGTGACGCTGGCACGGAAGTTGCTCGTGTACATCGGCTCGAAGAAGTCCTGCCGGGAGACGTTATCTTCGGTGTAGAACACGACGGGTGCGCCGAACTTCGAGTTGGGCGAGGCCATCTGCCAGTCGACCATCACGAACCGCGTCTCGTTCCCCTCCGTGCTCTGCCGGGCCAGCACCCCTTCGGCCTGCTCTTCGCTCGGCGCGAGCAGGTAGTTCGCCGCCTCGGTGGCGCCCTCCTGGAACGGGTTGGCGTTCGGGATGCGCTCGGCCCGGAGCGTGATCCAGTGGCCGTAGTCCCACCACGACTGGACCCCGTAGCTCCCCTCGGGGTACGAGAAGTCCTCGGTCCGCTCGTACGTCCCGTAGTAGGCCATCTCGTTCGACGCGCCGCCGAACGTGCCCTCCGTCGGCGTCTCGTTGGCCATCCACTGGAGGCTGCCGTCCCACTGGACGACGTTCCCGGGACCGTTGTTCTGTGCGGTCTGCCAGGCGGTGTCGCTGCTGTCGAACGACGGGTTACCCGTGTTCCGCACGTTCAGTGGGACGACGAGCACCGGCGCGAGCACCAGCATGACCACGACGGCGACGGTGATGACCTGCCACGTCTGGACGTCGGAGAACGACTCGGGGACGGACCGGAGGTCGATGACCCGGAGGAGTTCGCCGACCAGGTAGGCGTTCATCACCGCGACGACGACGGCGAGGTAGTAGTTGAAGCGGACCTGGGTGAACGCGGCGGCCGTGATGAACACGGCCCAGACGACGACGAACAGTCGCTCGGAGTCGTAGTCGGTGAGCAGCGCCGCGCCGACGATGAGCGCCGAGACGACGACGAGGCTCGTGACCTGTGCGTTCAGGCCGACGACGCCGCCGATGGCGCCGAAGAGGCTCGGGACGAGGAAGACGAGCGCGACGACGACGAGCGACCCACCGACGTAGACGAGGTCACGCGTCTCGTTCTCGTCGACGAGTGGCTTCGCGAGCAGCCAGACGGCCGCGGCGACGCCGGTGAAGAGGGTGAAGCCGTACTCGAGGAGGATGCGACCGGTCGCGTCGACGCCCTGCTGCTGGAGGATGTTCTGGCTGAGGAACGGCTGGGCCTCGCCGATGGTCCGCGCGGTTGCCCCCTGAGAGAAGCCGACGATGCGGAGCAGGTTCGTCTGGACGAGCGAGAGCACCGAGGGGAGGGCGACGGCGACGACGCCCACGCCGACGACTACGATGCCGAGCACCGCGGCGGGATACAGCGACGCGTCGACGTCGCGCGACTCCCACTGGCGGGCGAGCCAGCCGAGGAAGACGGCGACGGCGCCCACGCCGATGGGGGCGACGACCTGCAGGAGCGAGAAGTCGGTGACGGAGAAGCCGACCGTGTCGAGCGGGACGAGCATCAGCACGCCCGTGACGACGCCGACGACGGCCACCGCGAAGGCGACCGGTTCGGGCGTCTCGCCCGCGGCGACGCTGCTGGAGAGCTTCACCAGGGTGAACACGCCGAAGACGCCGACGAGCAGGACGCCAGGCGGCCACACCCACATGTAGAGCGCGAGGGCGACACCGCCCAGAGCGGCGTACAGCGCCGGGCGACGGAGGGCGTCCCACTCGCTGTCGGCGACGAGTTCCCAGACGGGCGTCTCGCGTTCGGCGACCGAGAGGGCGACGACGATACCGAGCACGGCGAGCGCCTGGAAGAACGGCTCGGCGCCGTTGTGGTCGGCGAAGCCGACGAGCGTCCGCTGGAGGAACGTGCCCGGCAAGAGAGCGAGGACGAGGGCGCCGAAGAGGCCGCCCACGCGGCCCCCGAGACGGGCACCGAGGTAGTAGGTCGGAACGACCGCCAGCGCCCCGAACACCGTCGGCGCGACGAGGAGGGTCGTCGAGACGAGCGACTCGCTCGGTCCCCCGAGACCGACGACGAGCGCCGCCGTGGCGACGAGCTGGTCGTACAGCGTCCCGAACTGGCCGACGCTCGTCCCGTACGGGAAGTTCGTCCAGGGGTCGAACGGCATCGTCGTCGGCCAGTGGCGAATCGTGTAGTTCACCTCTCGGAGGTGATACCATGCGTCGTTGCCGGAGAAGTAGACCGTTCCGTCCCGTGTGAACGAATCGAACTCCTGGATGCGGATGGCCACCATGAGGACCATCACGACCAGGAGAGCGGGGACGTGGAACCAGTCTTCGAAGATGTCGAGGACGGACTGCCCGTCGTCCTCGGCACGCTCGCTACGCTGACTCATTGTTCGTGTGGACCGCCATCTCGCGCATAAGCCTTGTGAAACGAAGCCCGAGGGGTGTGAGAAGGCTCACACGCCACCACGTTCCCGGAGGTTGTCGACGACGCGCGCCCGCGTCGTCGTCGGGACGGCTACCAGGTCAGCCCCTCGTAGACGATGCCCTCGCGCCGCGCGATACAGTGGCGGCCGTCGAGGACCAGCGGGTTCGCCATCGCGTCGAACTCCGCACCGAGTTCGGCGTACG
>NZ_JBEPXO010000034.1:0-36135 GCF_041641895.1 Salinigranum sp.
ATCCCCGGCCCGGCGCGCGACGTCCGCCGCCGCGTCGTCGAGTTCGAACTGCTCGGTGGTCGCGCCGCGCGCTGCGTTCGTCAGCCAGTGGTCCGAGGTGCGCGTCATCGCGGCCACCGGCTCGGCGTCGCAGGTCAGCACCCGGATGTCGCGGCCGGGTTTCTCGACGTACTCCTGGACGTAGAACACCTTGTGTTCGTAGCCGCCGAGGACGTCTTTGTGCTCGAGCACCGTCTCGGCAGCCGCGCGCGTGTCGATTCGAGAGATCAGTCGACCCCAGGAGCCGGTGACTGGCTTCAGGACACAGGGGTAGCCGAACTCCTCGATCGCGGCGAGCGCGGACTCGGGGGTGAACGCGACGGTCGTCCGTGGCGTCGGGACCCCGGCGGAGAGCAGGGCGACGCTCCCCCACACTTTGTCGGCACAGATTGCAGTCGTCAGCGGGTTGTTGACGACGTCGACCCCGTAGCGGTCGAGGAGTCGCGTGACGTATCGGCTCCGCGAGGACTCGAGACACCGGTTGACGGTGACGTCGACGTCGTCGAACACTGCGGGCGCGCCCTCGAGGTGGAAACACAGCTCTCGGACGTCGATTTTCGTCACGTCGTGTCCCGCCGCCCGCAACGCCTCAACGAGGAGTTTCTCGTCCTCTCGGATACGCGTGTAGAGTACACCGCAGTGCATCACTCTCCCCAGTCTTCCTCGAGGTCCGGTGCCGCGTCGAGCGTCACGGGGTCGTCGTCGACCACCTCCAGTTCGCTCCCACAGCTGTTACAGTCGACGATCTCCCCGACTTCGACCGTCTCGGGGAGGTCGACCCTGCCGCCGCACTCGGGACAGTCGGTCATCTCGTTCTCCGTCCGGTCGGCTGTTCGAGTCGTGGTACCATTGCACGTGTTTGTATCACCAGACGGTGTATAAACACGTCGACGGGCCTCGTCGGGGAGAGGGACGGGTAGCCCGGACGACCCGGCGGGTTCGAGAGCCGGGTCACCTACTCCGGTGACCAGTCGAGTCCGTCCGCTCGCTCGGCGCTCCGCTGTACTGCCCGTTCGAGGAATTCCGGCGGGAGCGACTCGACGTCCCCGGCCTGGACGCGCCAGAAGTTGGCGTACAACCCGTCGCGTTCGAGCAGTTCCTCGTGGGTCCCGCGCTCCGTGATCCGGCCGTCGTCGACGACGACGATGCGGTCGGCGGTCCGGACGGTGGAGAGACGGTGGGCGATGACGAACGTCGTCCGGTCGCGCGCGAACTCGGCGATGCTCCGCTGGATGAGCGCCTCCGTCTCGGTGTCCACGCTCGACGTCGCCTCGTCCAGCACGAGAATCGCGGGGTTTTTGAGGATCGTTCGGGCGAGCGCGATTCGCTGCCGCTGGCCGCCCGAGAGCTTCACCCCGCGCTCGCCGACCAGCGTGTCGTAGCCGTCGGGGAGGTTCAGGACGAACTCGTGCGCCTGCGCCCGTCTGGCGGCCGCTTCGACGTCCTGGTCGGTCGCGTTGAACGTCCCGTACCGGATGTTCTCGCGGACCGTCCCGAAGAAGAGGAACGGGTCCTGGCTGACGTAGCCGACTGCGCGCCGGAGACTCGCGAGGCGCACGTCCCGGACGTCCTGGCCGTCGACCCGGACCGCACCGTCGTCGACGTCGTACAGCCGTGGGAGTAGTTTGAGCAGCGTCGACTTCCCGGCACCCGTCGGGCCGACGACGCCAACGGTCTCGCCGCCGCCGACGTCGAGCGAGACGTCGGTGACGACCCGCTGTCTCCCCGCCGTGTCGTATCTGAACGAGACGTGGTCGAACGCCACGCGCCCCTCCCGGACCACGAGCGGCGGCGCGTCCGGGTCGTCCACGACGTCGCTCTCGCGCGTCATGACGCCCACCACGCGGACGGCCGCGGCCTTGGCTCGCTCGTAGTCGTCGACGACGCTCCCGAGGCGGATGACGGGCCAGACGAACTGCTGGGCGTAGATGACGAAGGTGACGAACTCGCCGGGGCTGAGCGACGCGGCCAACCCGAACGGTGCCCCCGTGAGCACCCAGAGGCCACCGATCAGGAAGGTGACGGCGAACCCGACCCCGGAGATGACCGTCAGTCCGGGGTAGTAGGTGATCTGTGTCCTGATGGCGGTGAGGTTCGCACGCAGGTAGGCCGCCGACGCCGACGCGACCCTGTCGCGCTCGTACGCCTCCGCCCCCTCCGTCTTGATGACCTCGATGCCGCTGACGTTGTTCTCCAGCCGGGAGTTCAGGTCGCCGATCTCGCCGCGGATGGCGAGGTACTTCGGCTCGATGACGCGCGTGAACACGAGGGTGAACACGACGAGCGCGGGAATCGGCAGGAGCGTCACGAGCGTCAGCGGGGCGTTGAGCGCCAGCAGGACGGCGCCGATGCCGATGACGGTCGCACCGATCCACAGCGTCGCACTCAGCCCGTCCTCGAGGAACGTCTCGAGCGCGTTCACGTCGTTGTTGAGCACGCTCATCAGGTCGCCCGTGCGACGACTCGTGAAGTACGCGAGTTCCAGCCGCTGGAGCCGGTCGTACGCGTCGACGCGGAGCGCGTGCTGGACCCGCTGAGCGAAGACGCTCCAGCTCCAGTCTTCGAGCCACGAGGCGACTGCGCCGACGACCGTCGCCGCGACCAGCACGCCGACCGAGACGGACAGTTGCGCCGTCGGAGTCGTCGGCAGCCACGCGTCGGGGACGAGCGGGAGGCCGAAGGGGCGTTCGCGCAGGAAGATGGCGTCGACGGTCAGGCCGATGACGAACGCGGGGACGAGTCCGAAGAGGCGTCCGAGCACCGTCGAGACGACGCCGAGGCCCGCGTAGGGCAGGTGTGACCGCCCGTAGACCGAGTACAACCGCCAGACCGGACTGTCCGTCCACGAACCGACGGCGCGGGTCTCGGTCTCGTCCATCACTCCGACAGGAGTCCCTCTACGGCTATGACGCTGTCTCTCGGCGGTGTGGCTCTCCGGTGTCCCGAGCCACGTCGTGCAGGCCGACCGGGAACCGGTTCGGGCATCGGGGCGGACGCCTCACATGTACATGCGGTCCTCGGGGTAGTCGTGACTCGACAGCGCCTCGCCCTGACCGAGACTCTCCATCCGTTCGGCGAGCCCCTGGTAGTACTTCCGCATCTCCTCGGCGCGGGCCCTGAGGTCGGTCTCGTCGACCGAGAGGTGATACAGCGTCTCGAGCGCCTCGAGGAACCGGAGCGCGCCGTCGAGGTCGGGTCCCGGCGGGTGTGTCGGCGTCACCAGCGCGCCCACCGGTGGGGCGTCGCCGTCGAGTGCGCGCGTCATCAGTTCGCCGGGGACGCCGTCGAAGAACCCTCCGGCGAGCGGGGCGAGTCCGCTGTCCCCGACGCGTCGCTCGCGGAACGCGGACGTTCCGACGTGGAAGACGACGTGTTCGTCCGGGCCGTGGGGGAACGGGACGCCGTGGACGAGACAGAGTTCTTCGATACCGACCGTCGCCGCCCACGCGACGACGGCGTCGGCGAACGCCTCGCTCGCCCACGTCGGCACGAACAGCTCGTTCATCAGCACGCAGATATCCGAGTCCGACGAGCTGAACAGTCGCATCGGGTACCGCGGTTCGCCCGCGGTGAACGGCGTGATGTCCGGGAGATTCCCCGTGCCGACGTGACCGATCTGTTCGGTGTGCGTGTGCGTTATGAGGTAGTCGATCGCTGTCAATCCAGCCAGCCCCGGGTTCGCGGTTCCGACGACGAGCACCGTCCCCGGTTCGGCCCCCTCTGCGGTCTGGATATCGAACGTGGGTCTCGAAGCAGTCATCGTGTGACGTGTCATTAGGCGACAACATAAGTGCCACCACCGCCGTCCGACTCTCTCGGGCCGTTCGAGTGGGGCGGCCCCGCCCGGGGACCTCGTGACGCGTGCTCGCCGGGATAGACTGGACGCCGCAGTACTGGAACCACTCGGTCGAGTCGGTCGCCCCGCCGACGTCCGCCTCCGCGACGAGGAGTCTGCGGCCGCCGACCTCTCGCTCCTCGGCCGGTGGGAAGACCCCCGAGAGGGAGCCTTCGGCGTCGATTCGGACGGGAGTCAGCTGCATGCTCCGGGGTGCGGGGCCGTCGGTCAGTTCGATGCCGAACTACTGGCGGACGCCACCGACGCGACCCGACGGGGCTGTCGAGAGTTGCACGACCGACGAACCGGCGGCGCCCGTCCCGGTGAGGACCGCCCCATCGACGGTGGCTACGTCGCGCAGTAGCCGTCCGACTGGGGTGGGGTGACGGCGGCCGACCCGGTCGGCTCCGACACGCGGCTTCCGACCGGACCGTCCACGTCGAACGACCGTCGGCTACGAACCTCTTTGACGACGGCACGCGAACGGAGTGGCGACGATGAGGACGACGAGCGCACCACTTCACGATTCGCTTCGAGCAGCCACGGACCGAACACGACCGACGGCCCGGCCATGAACGTCGGCGTCCCGACCGAACGGGCCGCGGGGGAAGCGCGAGTCGCGCTCACTCCTCCCGTCGCTGCGACGCTGGTGAAACGCGGCATCGCGGTCACCGTCGCTCCGGGCGCCGGCGCGGGGTCGGACTGGCCGGACACGGCCTATCGGGACGTGGGGTGTGACGTGGCCGAGAGCCGCGACGAGGTGTTCGAGCGCGCCGACGTCGTCGTTCACGTCCGAGCGCTCGGTGCCGTCTCCGACGCGACCGTCGACCCCTATCGAGACGGACAGGTCGTCGTCGGACTCCTCGGGCCCTACCGCCTCACGGCCGACGACGTCGAGACGCTCGTCGACCGCCGTCTCAGCGCGTTCGCGCTCGAACTCCTCCCGCGTCTCAGTCGCGCACAGAGCATGGACGCGCTCACCTCGATGGCGAGTCTGGGCGGGTACAAGGCGGCGGTGCTGGCTGCGAACGAACTCTCCGCGCTGTTCCCGATGCAGATGACCGCCGCCGGCACGGTCCACCCCGCGAAGGTGTTCGTGGTGGGCGCCGGCGTGGCCGGTCTCCAGGCCATCGCGACGGCCAGACGACTCGGGGCAAGGGTCCGGGCGTACGACATCCGGCCCGCCGTGAGAGAGGAGGTCGAGAGTCTCGGGGCGGAGTTCCTCGAACTCGACATCGAAACCGAAAAGCGTGCCACCGAGTCGGGGTACGCCACCGAACAGGACGAGGCGTTCTACCGCAGGCAGCGAGAACTGATGACAGAGGCAGTCGCCGACGCGGACGTCGTCATCACGTCCGCCGCCGTCCCCGGTCGACCGGCCCCGACCCTCGTGACCGCGGCGATGCTCGAGGGGATGGACCGTGGCTCCGTCGTAATCGACCTCGCAGCCGAGGGGGGAGGGAACTGCGAGCCGACCCGGGCGGACGAGACGGTCGAACACGCGGGCGTCAGGGTGTTCGGCCCGACCAACCTGCCGAGTACCGTCAGTCACACGGCGAGTCACCTCTTCGCGAACAACGTGACCAGTTTCCTCGCGGCCCTCGTCACGGACGGGGCCCTCGCCATCGACACCACCGACGAGGTGGTCGACGCGACCCTCCTCACGCACGACGGCGAGACGCGACCCCCGCTCGTGGAGGCGGGCGTCGTATGACGCTGAAGGCCCAGCGCTCGAGACAGCCACGCCGGGAGGGCCGCTGATGGCGTTCGTCGAGAACCTGACGCTGTTCGTGCTGGCCGCGTTCCTCGGTTACGAGGTCATCACCAAGATTCCCGCCAACCTGCACACGCCCCTCATCTCGGGCACCAACGCCATCTCCGGCGTCACGCTCATCGGCGCCGTCCTCGTGGCTGGTTCCGGGGCGTCGACGCTGGCGACCGTACTGGGCTTCGTGGCGGTGGTCATGGCGACGGTCAACGTCGTCGGTGGCTACCTGGTGAGCCACAAGATGCTCCGCAGCTTCGGCCGACGACGGAGGGACTGAGCCGTGTCCGCGCTCCTCGACGGGCTCCCGCCGTCGGTGCTGTCCCTGGCGTACCTCGTCTCGGCGACGCTCTTCATCACGGGGCTGCGCGAGATGTCTCATCCGCGGACGGCGGCTCGAGGGAATCTGGTCTCGTCCGTCGGGATGGTGCTCGCGGTGGGCATCACCGTCCTCTGGTTCGACATCCTCTCGCCGCTGGTCCTCCTGGTGGCACTGGTGGTCGGGACGGCAGTCGGCGTCTGGCTGGCGACCACCGTCGAGACGACGCAGATGCCGCAGCTCGTCGGGCTGTTCAACGGGCTGGGCGGTGGTGCCTCGGTCCTGGTGGCGGGTGCGGAACTCGTCGGCCGGGCCGGTTCGGCCGAGGCCGCCGCCCTCCAGTCGTCCGTCGTGACGGGCGCGGCAGCCACGACGGGACTCATCGGCGCCGTGACGTTCTGTGGCAGCCTCGTCGCCGCCGGGAAACTCCACGGACTCTCCGAGCACCCGGTTCACTACGCGGGCGAACGCGTCCTCAAACCGCTGGTCGCGCTCGTCGCCGTCGGCGCGGGCGTCGTCCTCGTCCTCCAGCCCGCCGCGTTCGGACCGGTCGTGCGGGCCGACTGGGTTCCGGCCTACTGGACACTCGTCCTCGCCGCGTCCCTGCTGGGCGTGTTACTGGTCGTGCCCATCGGTGGCGCCGACATGCCCGTCGTCATCGCACTGCTGAACGCCTGCTCGGGGCTGGCGGCCGCCACGACGGGGTTCGTGCTGGACAACAGCATCCTCGTCATCGCGGGGACGCTCGTCGGCGCCTCCGGGATGATCCTCACGCGAATCATGTGCCGGGCGATGAACCGGTCGCTCGGGAACGTCCTCTTCGGCGGGTACGCCGACGTCGCTCGGCGCAGCGACGACGCCGACGACCCCTACGAGGGACGGGTCATGTCCACCTCGCCCGAAGAGGTCGAGATGCTGCTCGACGCGGCCCGCCGGGTCGTCATCGTGCCGGGATACGGCATGGCAGTCGGGCAGGCCCAGCACGCCATCGCCGAACTGGCGCGTCTACTGGCGGCGAACGGCGTCGACGTGGCGTTCGGAATCCACCCGGTGGCCGGCCGGATGCCGGGACACATGAACGTCCTCCTCGCCGAGGCGAACGTGCCGTACGAGCGACTGCGCGAACTCGAAGCGGTCAACCCGACCTTCGCGGAGACCGACCTGGTGCTCGTCGTCGGCGCCAACGACGTGGTCAACCCCGCCGCGTTGACCGACGAGTCGAGTCCCATCGCCGGGATGCCGGTCCTCCACGTCTGGGAGGCGGAGACGGTGGTCGTCTCGAAGCGCAGTCTGAGCCCCGGCTACGCCGGCATCCCCAATCCCCTGTTCACCCGCGGCAACACGTACATGCTATTCGGCGACGCGAAAGAGACCATGCAGGCCCTCGTCACCGAGTACAAAGAGCGTCACTCCCCGTGACGGAAGGCGACGAAAGCGGTCGGCAGTCCCGTGGCGACCACCGGCCCGCTCCCGGAACCGGTCGTCGACGACCGGCCACAGCCTCTCCACAGTTTCGGAGTTTGGGGTGTGATGCGTGCCTTATTTTCACGCCGAATGAGACTGGGTAGGCTCCTGTCTGGTGATTCTCGGATTCACATCGGGTATGTACGTTAGAAAAGTTTTCTGAGTGAAAAGAAACTAAAATCGCATTACTGCTCCTATTTCACATCCACATACAGAGAACAAAAGGCACGCATCAAATCCATCCTCCGAGATTGTGCCTCTCTGACGCCCCCGAAGAAGATATAGCAGCATGGGGTGTATAGGAAGGCGTTTGCCCGCGAAATGCCGACGTCGTCGGCCCCGAACTCCTCAGAGACTCCGACCGAAACGGTCACTCGCGTACGCCCGCGGCGACTGCGGTACCTCGGTGAGTCGGTCCGGTGACCCGGCGGCGACCTGCCAACTCGATTCGGGGGACCCGCCCGCCACCCGGTCGTCTCGGTCCTCGACCTCTCTCGTTCGCCGTGTCGTCGCCTCGATCCTTCCCTCGGGCCGCCTATCGCCGTGGCCCGCTCCGCTCTCGACGGCCGACGGATACTGTCTCCGGTATCGGTCATCACGCGCTACCGACTCCCCCGCACGGCGTCCACGTCGCGCACTCCACCACTACACCGACTGGGGACTGTGTGCGATTCCATTCGACACCGGCGTCGTGTACCTGTGTTTTTGAACTGTGCTTTGAGAAGACATGCATCGAATGTCTTCTCCGTAATGTTTCATTGTATAAATTCATTCACGGTATCCAGTCATTGTATTCCACAAATGCACCCAACAAGTGTACCCGTGAACTGTATTAATGAATTGCATCCGTGAATTGTGTTCAGTAGTTGTGTTCAGTGATTGTGTTCACTAGATGTGTTCAGTACATGCATCCATTGTTTGAGTTCAGTATGATTGTTTACTGTTTGTATTCATCTACTCTGTGGAGTGTGTGACGTGGCTACTTGGAACCAGTGAACTAGTTCAGGAACTCGACTCGGTGTTGTAGACACCGGTCCAGATTCATGAATTGTCTGACGAAGATTCATTACCCTTCTCGTGGATGGAGCACACATGCTCGCGTACTCGACGTACAGTGAGGCGGGGGGCGTGGGGAAGACCACGACCGCAGCGAACCTGGCGGTCGCGCACGCGCGTGCGGGACTGAAACCACTGGTAGTCCCGCTCGACCCACAGGACGGCGACCTCTCGCGGTTGTTCGGCGTCGACGACCAGCGCACCGACCCCGTCGACAACCTCGTTCGCCACCTCATCCGACGGCCGAAGGGCGACTTCGACGACCTGGTTCGAACGGTGGAGGGTGTCGACATCGTTCCGGAGCACAACATGCTCTCGGACCTCGCGGAGTACCTCCAGCGCGAGAAGGACCAGGCCGAGGCGATGGGCGAGGCGTTCGGGATGCACGCTCAGCTCCTCCGCGTCCTCCGGGAGGCGGACGTGCCCGACCGATACGACGTCCTCATCTGCGACCCGCCCGCGACCGAAGGCCCACACCTCTACAACGCGATTCACGCGACCCGCTCGCTCGTCATCCCGCTGGAGCCGAGCGCGAAAGGACGTGCGGCCGTCGAAGGGCTGGAGTCGCTCGTCGCCGGCCTCCAGGAACAGCTAGACGTCGACGTCGGCGTCCTGGCTGCCGTCCCCGTCGGGTTCAAAGACACCCGGGACCAGCGCGCCATCGTCGACGAGATACAGTACTCGATCCCGGAGATCATCGGCGAGCGTGCGTCGCTCATGGAAGGGTGCTGGATGCAGCAGTGCTCGGCGTTCGCGTACGTCCGCGACCACCGGAGTCGCCGCCGCGACTACGAACTCGAGACGCTCGCGCAGTTCGACCGCGTCGCGCGACACCTCGAGGCGGCCGTGGGTCTCGAGGCGCCGAACCCACCGGAACCCGGTGACGTCGAACACGAGGTGGTCTCCGCATGACGGGGATGAAGGAGGGTGCCGGCGAGGACCCCTTCGCAGAGGACGACACCCCGGAGGTGACTGGCGGGTCGACGGAGACCGACTCGTCAGACGTGACCGACACGCAAGAGACGGCCGAGTCGGGAGGAGGCGGCGAGACGGACCAGTCCGCGCAGTCGGCGAACGTGCAGTTCCGCATCCCGTACAAGTTCCGGCGAGACGGGGTTCAGGACGGCCGCGACCGGGTGCCGCTGTTCATCCACGAGGAGACCAAACGCGCCGAGCGGGACGCGCTCCACGCGCTCGAGGACCACTTCGACGACGACGTCTCTCTCACCGACCTTCGCGAGGCGCTGGTGATGGTCGGCCTCGACCACCTCGACGAGGTCGAAGGCCAACTGGAGGAGTGGGGCTACGGGATGACGTTCGAGGAGTGAGGCGCGTCGCGGTCTGTAATCGTGCGCCACCTGGCCGACGTCCCCGGACTTCGACACACCGGCCGAACCGTTATTGACCACCCTGACGACGACTCGAGCATGACACGGAGAGTCGTCGAACCGGACGGCCTGGCCGACACGACGCCGCACCACTTCAGCCCAGCAATCGTCGCCGACGGGACGCTCCACGTCTCCGGACAGGTCGGGACCGACGAGCAGGGCACCTACGTCGGGAGAGACGTCGAATCACAGACGCGACAGGCGTTCGAGAACGTCGAGAAGATTCTCCACGACGTCGACAGAGACCTCGACGACGTCGTGAAGGTCACGAGCTACGTCGTCGACATCAAAGACAACTACGAGGCGTTCCACGCGGTCTACCGGGAGGTGTTCCCGACCGAGCCGTTCCCCTGCCACACCGCCATCGGCGTCGAGAGCCTCGCGAGCGAGACCCCGCTCGTCGAACTGGAGGTGGACGTTCCCGTCGACGATGGGCCGTGACGCCTGTCCGGAACGCTGGCGGTAGTAGTCGGGTCTGCCGTCTCGATGCACACGGCTATCCGGCGCAGTTCGTGGTACGCCCCGAGAGAGGGGATCGCGGGAGGCGAAGACGAGCAGTGCGAACAGCACGGTCCCGCGACCTCGACGACCTCGTTACTCTCTCCCGAAGAGGTCGGTGAGCGACGCTTCGAGCACCTCGAGCGCAGTCGTCGCCTCGCCGAGGTCGATACACTCGTCGACGGTGTGTGCCTGGTCGAGGTCGCCGGGTCCCCACGTGATTGCGGGGATCCCAGCGTCGTTGACGAAGTTGCGGACGTCCGTCGACGCCTCGATCCCCCAGGGACTGGTGGAGACGCCGGCGGTCGCGGCGGAGCGCTCGCGGAAGACTTCCGCGATCGGGCTGTCGACCGGAATCTCGGCCGACGCGTAGGTCCGGGTCCGCTCCCACTCCGTGCGGATCCCGTGGTCAGCCTCCACGTCCGCCAGGAGCGAATCGATCTCCGCGTCGACGTCGGTCACGTCCTCGGACGGAAGCATCCGCCGGTCTACCGTGATTGTCGCACTCTCCGGGATGACGTTCTCCTTCACGCCGGCGTCCATTCGGGTCGTCGTCGCGAACGCCCGCCCGAGCAGGTCGTGCTCGCGCTCGCGGACCCGCTCGTCGTACCGTTCGAGCGTGTCCAACACCAGTCGTGCGTTCGCGATCGCGTTGTCACCCTGGTCGGGATGGCTCGCGTGGGACGGAGACCCCGCGACGGTGATTTCGTACCACGCCAGGCCCTTCTCGCTGGTCGCCGTACGCATCCCGGTTGGTTCGAGGACGACGCCGTAGTCGCCGTCGTACCCGGATTCGAGCAGCGCCTTCGTGCCGGGCTCGGCGGTCTCCTCGCCTATCGCGGCGTGGAAGACGACGCTCCCGTCGAGGTCGCCCTCCTCGAATTTCGACGCGAAGTCGGCCGTCGCCAGCATCCCCACGGCAACGCCCGTCTTCATGTCCGCGCTCCCGCGCCCGTAGAGGGTGCCGTCGACCACCTCGGCCCCGTAGGGGTCGTGCGTCCAGGCCGACCGGTCGCCCGCGGAGACGACGTCGATGTGGCCGTTGAGGACGACCGTCGGGTCCCCGCCGCCGACCCGGACCGCGACCTGCGGGCGGTCGGGGTACGGCTCCTCGACGAGGTCGGCGTCGATGCCCCGTTCGGCGAACCACTCGGCGATGTACTCCGCGGCGGCCGCCTCGTTCCCCGGCGGGTTCTCCGTCTCGCGGGAGACGAGTGCCGAAACGACTCGTTCCAGTCGCTCGCTGTGAGTGCTCATGCGTTAGCCTCCGAGGTACAGCTGTTTGACCTCCGGGTCGTCGGCGAGCTGTTCACTCTCGTCCACGTACTCGACGTTCCCCATCTCGATGACGTATCCGCGGTCCGTGTTGTCGAGCGCCTTCGCGGCGTTCTGTTCGACCATCAGGATACTCACGTCCGCCTCTTGGACCCTGTTGATGAGGTCGAACACCTCGTCGACGAGGTTCGGCGCCAGCCCCAGTGACGGTTCGTCGAGGACCAGCAGGTCCGGGTCGATCATCAGCGCTCTGGCGATCGAGACCATCTGCTGTTCGCCGCCGCTCATGGTCTTGATCTTCTGTTGCAGGCGCTCTTCGATCCGCGGGAACAGGTCGTAGACGAACTCGAGGCTCTCCTGTTTCTCGTCGTCGTCGAGCAGCCACGCGCCCATGTCGAGGTGTTCTTTGACGGTCATGTCCGGGAACGTCGACGCGCCCTGCGGAACGATACTGACGCCCCGTTCGATGAGGTCTTCAGTCTCGGCGTCGGTGACGTCCTCGCCGTTGAAATGTATCGTCCCCGACCAGCAGGGCAGGTAACCGGTCAGCGTCTTCAGGACGGTCGACTTCCCGGCGCCGTTCGGCCCGATGATACAGACCGACTCGCCGTCCCTGACGAACAGGTCGACCCCGTGGACGACTTCGTTGTTGCCGTACCCGCTGGTTACGTCTTCGGCATCGAGGATCTTGTCACCCTTCACACTGCCTCACCCCCGAAGTACGCCTCGATGACGCGCTCGTCGCTCTGAATCTGTGCCGGCGGCCCACGCGTGAGCAACTCACCGGAGTTCATCACGACGATGTCCTCGCACTCGGACATGATGACGTCCATGTCGTGCTCGACGAACACGAACGTCGTGCCCTCGTCGTGCATCTCGTGGATCAGGTCGAGGATCTTGTTCTCCATGGTCGGGTTGACGCCGGCCAGCGGCTCGTCAAGGAGGATGATCTCCGGGTCGAGCATCAACGCCTGCGAGATGCTGATGAGCTTCTGCTGCCCGAACGACAGCCCCTCGGCGAGGATGTCGCGCTTCTCCGTCAGCTCGATCACTTCGAGGAGTTCGTCCGCGCGCTCTCGCGGCTGGTCGGCCACCTGACTCGCCACCAGCAGGTTCTCCCGAACCGTCATCTGCCCGAGGACGCGGGTCTGCTGGAACGTCCGGACGAGCCCGAGTCGGACGTTGCGTTCGAGGGAGTTGTCGGTGATATCCTGCCCGTTGTAGCGGACGGTTCCGCCGTCGGGGCTCTGGACGCCCGTCACGAGGTCGAACAGCGTCGACTTCCCGGCGCCGTTCGGCCCGATCAGCCCGAGGATCTGGCCCCGCTCGACGTCGAACGAGACGTCGTCGACGGCGACCAGCTCCCCGAACTCCTTGCGGACCGACTCGATCTCGAGGATCGGATCGCCGCTCATAGTGACCTCCGTCGGGGGAGCAGGCCCTTCTCTTTGAGCCGCTCGGTCACGCCGCGCGGCAGGAAGATCACCACCAGCATGATGGCGATTCCGAAGAAGAACTGGTGGAGCGTCGGGAACGACGACCACAGCAGCTCCGAGACGACGATGAAGGCGACTCCACCGATGATCGGGCCGATGACCGTCCCCGGAGACCCGAAGAGGACCATCACGATCGGCAACTCGGTGTACCGGATGTCGAACACGGTCTTCGGGTCGATGTACGAGAGGTTGAACGCGAGCACGCCACCGACGACCCCGGCGATCAGTGCGTGGGCGAACATCGCGAGCAGTTTCTCCCTCGTCGTCTTGACCCCGAGCGCCGAGGCGAGGAGTTCGTCCTCTCGGATGGCCAGTAGCCGCAGTCCGAACGGCGAGTTGGCCAGCCGGTAGGTGAAGTAGCCCGCCGCGATGGCCAGGACGACGGCCAGGTAGTACTGGTCGACGTAGGACAGTTCCGGGAAGAAGGAGATCCCGGTCCCGCCGCGGGTGATTGGCGAGAGGTACTCGGTCGTCGTCGCCAGCCGACCGGCAGTCGCCAGCGACAGCATCGCGATAGCGAAGTACGCGCCGTTGAGCCGGAGGATGGGGGCGCTGATGAGCGTGCCGAAGACGGCGGTCACGAGCCCCGCGACCAGCAGCGCCGCGAACCACGGGAGCCCGAAGTCGACGATCGTGATGACCGTCACGTACGCGCCGAGGCCGACGAACCCCGCGTATCCGAAGTTGATGTACCCGGTGAACCCCGAGAGGGTGTTCCAGCCGAACCCGAGCGTGATGAACAGGAAGATGATGAAAAGCACCTGCACGAAGTAGGCGTTGAGCAGCTGCGGCAACGCCATCAGGAGGCCGGTCACAGCCACGAGGGCGACCGCCCGGTGGACAGCCGACAGCGAGTCGAGGGTGCTCTCGATCCGGTCGCCGAGTCCCGCGGACTCGCCGGGTAGTCCGATAGTTCCCATACTATCAGTCCCCCGTGTCCGTGCGGCCGAACAGTCCCTGTGGACGGACGAGCAGCGTCAAAATCAGGACGATGAACGCCAGCAGCGACGCGACCGTCGACGACTGGAAGAACGTCCCGAACGACTCGACGATCCCGAACCCGATCCCGGCGACGATGGCGCCGACCAGGCTCCCGAGGCCGCCCAGAACGACGACGACGAACGCCCGCAGCAGGTACTCCAGTCCCATGGCGGGGAAGATGGTGTAGAGGATTCCGGCGATTCCGCCCGCGACGCCCGCGAGCGACGCACCCAGTCCGAACGTCACCATCCTGACTCGCTTTGTCCGGATCCCACAGGCCCGCGCGATGTCCGCGTTCTGTGACGTCGCGCGGATCGCTTTCCCCCAGTCGGTGTACTTGAGGAACGCGAAGAAGAGTCCCGCCGAGACGACCGCCAGCACGAACGCGAACGGGCGGTTCAGCGAGAACGACACCGGGCCGAACGTCACCGACTCGGACAGGAACGACACCGACTGGTACGACGTGTTGATCGAGTACGTCGCCAGACCCCTGATCGCCAGCGCGAGGCCGAACGTGAATATCAGCGTCGTCAGTTCGTTGTCCAGGTCGATACGCTCCAGTAACCCCCACTGGATGGCCACGCCGACGGCGAACGTGACCGGAACGACCAGGATGATACTTATCAGCGGGTGCAGGTTGAACAGCGACCACCCGAAGAACGTGACGTACGCGCCTATCATCAGGAACTCGCCGTGTGCGAGGTTGATGACGTTCTGGACGCCGAACACGAGGCTCAGCCCCAGCGCTGCCAACCCGTAGAACGCCCCGAGAAAGATTCCCAGGACGACCAACTCGACTATCAATGCGTGGAAGGTCATGAACGTTGATGCTGTATCCGTGGTAATGAATGTACTGGACCCAAAGCGGTGGCCGGCGGTCGGTTACCAGCCGGGGTGCGGGTAGACCGGATCCGCCGTCGCGTACTGGTCCGGCCACACTGCTTCGCGCGTCAGTTCGTCGCCCCCGTCGGCCTCCTGCCACTGCCCGAGGCTCGGAGCCTGGCCGGTCTGAATTCCCTGGTCGTTGACCTTGTAGACCCCGTTCGCGAACGGAATCCCGGGCTCGGACTGGTGGAGCTGCTCGGCGATTGCGTCCTGGTCGAGTTCGCCGACCTGCCGGATGGCCTCGCCCATGACCATCATGCCGGCGTACCCGCCGGGCGAGTGGTAGTCGATGTCGTCTTCGGAGTCGTACTTGTCCCCGTGGGCGTTCATGAAGCCCTCGACGAACGCGTCGTTGTGCGGCACCTCGAACCAGGGTGCCCAGAAGAGGTCGCCCGTCACTCCGTGGCCGGCCGAGCCGACGGACTCGTAGTAGCCGGGAACCTGCGCTCCGACGAGGAACCCGAAGATTCCGGGGCTGTACCCGAGCGACTGCGCGGCCTTCGTCAGCCCGACCGCGTCCGGGGTGTACCCGCCACCGATGACGACGTCGGCCCCCGCCGACTGAACCTTGTTCATGATCGGGGTGTAGTCGTTGATGTCCTTCGGGTAGGCCTCCTGGTGGACGACCTCCAGCCCCTGCTCCTCGGCGTACGGGATGTGGCCCTCCGCGGCGCTCGTCGGGAACGCCGAGTCCTCGTAGACGACGGCGATGCTCTCGGCGTCGTTCGCGGCGCCGATCTCGATGGCGCCCTTCACGTAGGTGCTCGCCGGGGCGATCGACTGCGTGACGTAGCTGACGTCGCGCTCTGCGAGCACGCTGGTGTCGGACATCATCGGCATCACGCAGGCCTTCTGGTTCTGCTCGATGATCGGAATGACCGAGGTCGACACCGCGCTGGAGTACGGACCCATCACCACGTCCACGTTGTCCTGGTTGATCAGGCGCTTGTAGAGGTTGACCGCTCGCGAGGGGTCGGACTGGTCGTCGTAGAGCTTGAGTTCGACCTCACGACCGATGAGGCCCGCGCTGTCGCCGAGCGGACCGCCGTTCTCGTTCACCTGCTGGATCCACGCCTCGTACCCCTCCTTCATCGTGGTGCCTTCGAGCGAGTACTTGCCGGTCAGCGCTGCGCTGGCACCGATGGTGATCGGATCAGTGTTCGACGCGGACGTCGAAGTCGTCGTGGACTCGGTCCCACCGCCGCCACCGCCGTCATCGCCACCGCCATCACCGCCGCCGCCGCCATCACCGCCGCCGCCACCGCCACCGCTCCCGCTACACCCGGCAGCCAGTCCGACGCTGGCGATCCCGACTGTTCCCAGGAACTGGCGGCGGCGCACTTTTGTGGACCTGTCTCCTCCGTCACTGCGATGGCTGTCACCATCTGGCATAGTAGGCGATGTTATTTTTCTCGCATATATAATTAACGCCGTTATACAATGTATAGCTATATATGAGTGATATTGTCTTAGGTTGTCGTGGCGGAACCCCTCCGGCGTCCGCTCCGGGTCTACTCTCGCCCTCGTGCGGGGGTTCGGACTCGAAACCCGACAGCGAGCCGCACCCTCGAGGGGTCGTTCTCCTCGTGGCTGACTCCGAGGCGTCCCTCGGTCCTACGTGTCTGTGAGTCGCGCGGCTATCGAGAGCGTGTCGAAGTCCCCGAACCGCGGTCCGACGACCTGGGCGCTGACGGGGAGTCCGTCGACGCGCTCGACCGGGACCGAGGTGGCGGGGTGTCCCGAGAGGTTGAACGGCGCAGTGTTGCCGAGCATCGTCAGCATGTCCTCGACGCTCTCCATCTGCCCGTACTCGGGCGGGAGCGTCCGGATGGTCGGGAGGACCAGCGCGTCCACCTCGGACAGGGCCGCGTCGGCGCGCCGGCGGAAGGCGATCGCCTCGCGACGCGCCCGCCAGTACGCGTCCCCGTCCGTCTCGGCGTCGAGGTACGCCGAGGGGAGCACCCGTTTCGTGATGTGGTCGCCGAGGTCGGTCTCCTTGCTCGCGGCGACGAACGCGCGGACCGCCGCCGAGTAGTCCGGCCCCTGGCCGCGGACGGTCCCGCCCTGGTCGACGTACCAGACGAACTCCGTCGCACCTATCAGAAAGTACGCGGCCTCGACCGCTCCGAGCGGGAGCGAGACCGGCGTCGCGTCGAGCGGGGCGTCGTCGACGGCCGACCGGACTGCCTCGGCCACCCCGTCGTCGCTGGCCCCGAACAACGACCCCGGAAGGCCCACGGTCACCTCCCCGCCCCGGTCGAGCGGGTCGGCAGTGTCCGAGGGGGGTTTGCCGGCCGAGGTCGGGTCGCGGGGGTCGGCCCCGCCGATAATAGCCAGTGCGCGGGCCGCAGTGTCGACGTCGCGCGCCAGTGGTCCGATCGTGTCCAGCGACGGGCCGAACGAGACGAAGCCGTGGCGGGGTACGTACCCGTGCGTGGGCTTGACGCCGATCACCTCGCAACACGCCGCCGGGATCCGGATGGAGCCGCCGGTGTCAGTCCCGAGGGCGGCGTCGACCCGTCCCGCCGCCACGGCGACGCCGCTCCCGGAAGAGGTGCCGCCCGGGACGCGGTCGGGCGCGACGGGATTCTCGACGCGTGCGTAGTCGCTGAACTCGCCGCTGGGCCCCAGGGCGAACGCGTCCATGTTCGTCTTCCCGACCAGCGTCCCGCCGGCCGCCAGGAGGCGCTCGACGACTGCAGCGTCCCCCGCCGGGGTAGTCGCGACCCGCTCCGACCCGCAGGTCATCGGGAGGCCCGCGGCCGCGATGTTGTCCTTCACCGCGACCGTCTCGCCGGCCAGCGGCCCCGTTTCCGCCTCCCGTCGGGGATCATCGTACGTCGCGAGGAGGGCGCCGCGGTCGTCGCTGGGTTCGACCTCGGGTTCGGTCGTCACGGATACGTCGTCCGGTGCGTCGAGTTCCGCGGCCGTCTCCCGGAGCGACCGGGCCGTCTCGAGGGACTGTTCGAGCAACTCCGCCGGGGGTTCGAAGCCGAGTCGGTCTGCGACGGCGCGGATCCGGTCGCGGTCGTCGCTCACACCGGGTCACCTCCGTCGGCGACGCCCGCCAGCCGCAGTGCCGCGTTCGCGTAGGTCTCCGCGGCCGCGTGGCAGTCGTCCCAGCTGGTGTACTCCTCGGGCGTGTGACTCTTGCCCCCCTCGCTGACCGCGAACACCATCGCGGTGTCACAGACGCTGGCGGCGTGGGTGGCGTCGTGCCCCGCGCCGCTTACCATCTCCCGCGCGTCGTGGCCCAGGTCGGCCGCCGCCTCACGGACGGCCGACACGCACCGGTCGACGAAGTCGACGCTCCCGGCGGACATCCGCTCCTCGTACTCCCACTCGACGCCCTCACGCTCGGCGGCCGCCTCCATCTCGGCCCGGACCCGCTCCAGTCCCTCGGCGATCACGTCGTCGTCGGGGTCCCGCAGGTCGAACGTGAACCGGACCGTCTCGGGGATGATGTTGATCGACCCGGGCTCGACGCTGATGTCGCCCGTCGTCGCGACGGTCCGCTCGCCGAGCGTCCCCGGCAGCCGCCGAATCTGGGTGACGACGTCGCTGGCGGCGACCAGCGCGTCGCTGCGGTACTGCATCGGGGTCGTTCCCGTGTGGTTGGCCTCGCCGTGGAAGGTGATCTCCCCCCACTGGAGCCCGACGATGCCGGTGACGACGCCCACGTCGTGACCGCCGCGGTCGAGAAACGGTCCCTGTTCGACGTGGAGTTCGAGGTACGAGTCGTACTCGTCGTGCGGTTCGGCGGGCGCGTCCCCCCGGTAGCCGATGCGCTCGAGCGCGTCGTCGAAGCGGACGCCCTCGTCGTCAGTCGTCTCGTCGGCCGCTTCGACCGATGTCTTGCCAGCCCAGACCTCGCTCGCCATCATGGCCGGCTGGAACCGCGACCCCTCCTCGTTCGTCCAGTTGACGACCTCGACGGGCCGCTCGGTCTCGATCCCCTCGTCCTCGAGCGTCCGGACGAACTCCAGCGCGGCGACAATCCCCAGCGGGCCGTCGTAGATGCCGCCGTTGGGCTGGGAGTCGAGGTGCGAGCCCAGCAGGACCGCCCCCTCGTCGGTCGCGCCTTGCCGACGACCGAACATGTTTCCCATCTCGTCGACCCTGGTGTCCAGGTCGAGCGCCTCGAGCTGGTCCTCGAACCAGTCGCGGACCGCGCGGTCTGCGTCGGTCAGCGCCAGTCGGTCCAGCCCACCGTCCTCGTTCGCGCCGATCTCCGCCTGGTGCTCCATCGTCTCCACGAACCGCTCACGGTCGATATCGAGTACCATGCCCCCGACTGTCGTGCTGCCGGTACAAAGTACTGACCCGCGTTCGGGACCGCCGGCCACGGGTTTTACCCCCGGGGCGTCGTACCGAGGGGCATGCCAACTCACCTCGACGGGTCACTGTTCGCAGACGTGTACGGGACGCCGGAGGCTCGCGCGGTGTTCTCACAGGAGGGATTCGTCGCGTCGTTCCTCCGGGTCGAGGCGGCACTCGCCCGCGCGCAGGCCGAGGTCGGACTGGTCCCGAGCCACGCGGCCGAAACCATCGTCGACGGGGCCGCCCGCGACGCCGTGGGCGCATCCGACATCGAGCGGCACACGGCGCCCGGGAAGATATTCAGCGTCGCGGTGCTCGAAGCCTGGCTCGAGACGCTCCCCGAATCGGCGGCACGGTACGTCCACTGGGGGGTGACGACTCAGGACGTCTCCGACACCGCGGTCGTCCTCCAGCTGCGGGAGTGGCTGGACGCCGTCCTCTCGGACCTCGACGCGCTCGGGGACCGCCTCGTGGAGCTCGCCGAGCGCCACCGCGACACCGCCGCGGTCGGGCGGACAAACCACGTGCACGCGACGCCGACGACGTGGGGGCTGCGGTTCGCTTCCTGGCTGGACGAACTCTCCCGCCGGGTGACGCGGTTGCGCGCGGTCCGCGAGGAGGTCACCGTCGTCCAGTGTTTCGGCGCGACGGGGACGCTCGCCTCGCTCGGTGAGGACGGACTGGCGGTCCAGGAGGCGCTGGCCGACCGGCTCGGGCTTGCCGTCCCGGCCGTCGCGTGGTTCGCCGCGCGCGACCGCTTCGCTGCGCTGACGAGCGCCGTCGCGACGGCCGCGGGGACACTCGCGCGGGTCGCCAAGCAGGTCCTGCTCTGTAACCGACCCGAGGTCGGCGAGGTGACCGAACCGGTCCCGGCCGACGCTGTGGGCAGTTCGACGATGCCACACAAGCGCAACCCGTTGCGCTCGCAGGTCGCGGTGGCCATGGCACATCGGATACGCGCTCGCGCCGCCGAGATGCACGCCCGCCAGAGCGGCTACGACGAGCGCGACTACGCGACCTGGGTCGGGGAGTTCGGCCTCCTCCCGGAGGTCTGTCTCGCGTTCGGGCGTCAGGCGCGCGCGGTCCGGGAGGTGCTCGACGGCCTGACGGTCGACGAGAGTGTGGCGGAGCGAAACCTCGAACACCACGGCGGGCTCGTGGCTTCCGAGCGGGTGATGATGGCGCTGGCCGACCGCGTCGGCAAGGAGGCGGCCCACCGAGTCGTCCACGAGGCCGCGACCGAGGCCGTGGAGGGGAACGACGACTTCGTCTCGGTCCTGTCTGCCGACGACCGGGTGACCGACCACCTGTCCGACGAAGAGATCCGTGCGCTGACCGACCCGACCGCGTACACCGGCCTCGCGGGCCGCCTCGTCGACCGGGCCGTCGCGTCCGTGGACCGGTGACCGGACGGTCCGTTCGGCCGCGAGCCGAGCGGTCGAGTCGGTCGCTCAGGCCTCGTCGGGCGACCACTCCCCGCCGACGCGCTCTGCGCCCATCAGCTCCTCGCCGTCGTGTTGCGTGAACACCACTTTCAGGTTCGGGCGCGGGAGCCCCCACTCGTCGTGCAGCCAGTCGATGGCCGCGAGCCCGAACGACCGCCGGCGCTCGAACGACCGGCCTCGACGGATGTCGGCGTCGAGCACTGCGATCGGCCCGTCCTCGGCCCGGCCCAGCGACATGGCGCTCGGTGGGTGCTCCCGGATCGCGACGGCGACGTGTCCCGGTGACGTTGCCATCTCCTCGACGTAACGGTCGGTCAGCGCCTCGGTGCACGCTCTGCGGTCCTCCGGCGACGGGTCGCCGGTCGTATCGAGCGCCAGGTACGGCATGTGAGCCTGGACGACGAACAGTCACGTAACTGTTCGGGACAGTCACCGGTCGGTGGTGTGCCCGGCCGCGGACGCCTCGACCTCGAGACCGGCGTCCAAGAGGAGGTCGACCTGGTCTACGAGGGCCGCGACGTGACCGTCGAAGCGTCCGGCGGGAACTCGCTCGGGCCCTGTCTCTCCTGTGACGTGACGCCGGACACGGTGCTCGCGCGGGCGGAGACCTTCGACCTCTTGGGGGCGATGCCGGCCGCAGACGTCGACGAGTCCCCGAGACATTGAACGGGTGCGACTTCGGCGACGCCGCCAGCCTGTTCACCGGTAGGCGCCGACGCCGGGACGTTTCGCCACGACGCCGAGGTGGGAACCCTCGCGGTCAACGCCGGCACGGCGGTGCCGTTAGCGTCTCTCCCACTTCGGCGGCCAGAAGGACTCGTTCTTCGGCGACCTCCACGCGCAGGCCGAAGACGTGGGCCGGTTCTACACCGACGAGCGCATCTACCTCGAGCGACGATCAGGCGAGTACGGCACGGACGCGGCCGACGGTCATCGCCAGTCGAAGACGGTGTCGAGGTCGTGCGGCATGTGACCGCCCGCGTCGCCGGCGCGTTTCAGGTAGTCCCTGAGCGTCGGGCGGACCGACGGGTCGGCACAGCGCTCGACGATGGCGTCCGCGCGCTCACGCGGCGACAGCCCGCGGAGGTCGGCGACGCCGTGTTCGGTGACGATCACGTCGATTTCGTGTTCCGTGTGGTCGACGTGCGAGACCATCGGGACGACCCGCGAGACCGACCCATCACGGGCAGTCGACCGGAGTGCGGTGACCGAGACGAGGGCGTTGCGGTTGAAGTCACCGCTCCCCCCGACGCCGTTTATCACGTTCGACCCGTTGATGTGCGTCGAGTTGGCGTGGCCGTACACGTCGACTTCCAGGGCGCTGTTGACCCCGACGACGCCGAACCGGTCGATGAGCGCCGGGCTGTTCGAGACGTCGGTCGGGCGGAGCACGACGTCACTCGCGTACCGGTCCAGGTTCTCGAACAGCCGCTCTTGGCCGTCGGCCGACAGAGCCAGCGAGGTGGCGCTCGCGCACGCGAGCCGTCCCTCTTCTATGAGGTCGAGCAGGCCGTCCTGAATGACTTCGCCGAAGTACCCGAGCGTGCGGTCACCGATGTCGATGCCCGACAGTTCGCTCATCAGCGCGTTGCCGAGGTTCCCGACGCCGAACTGGAGCGTTATCCTCTCCGAGAGGACCCGGTTCCGTTCCATCTCGTCGGTGAGAAAGTCGCCGAGGTGTCGGGCGATCGCCCAGTCCTCCGCTGTCGGGTCCCGGAACTCGTAGGGGGAATCGCGCCGGTCCGTCTCGACGACGGCGGTCAGTTTCTCCGGGTCGAAGGTGACGAACGGGTCGCCCACGCGGTCGTCCGGCTCTGTCAGCGGCAGCGGCTCGCGGGCGGGCGGGTCCGACGGCCGGTAGATGTCGTGCAACCGGCCGAGACCGAGCGGTTGCGCGCGGTTGACCTCGACGATCAGTTCAGATGCGCTCTCGACGAACGCCGGCGTCTGCCCGACCGAGGTCGACGGGACGAGCCAGTCCTCGCCGACGGCGACGGCCTCGACCACGGCCACGTCACCCTCGGCGATCAGGTCGAAGGCCACCTCGTCGGCGAGGCCGCCCACGTGGCGGTCCTGATAGGCGACTGCCCCGCTGTTGACCGCGTCCCGTGCCGCCTCCGTCCCCTGATACGGGTATCGCCGTTCGATGGCGCCGGACTCCAGCAGGTCGGTGTCGATCTCGTCACCGACGGTCCCCCCCGAGACGACCGTCAGCGAGAGGTCGCGGTCGGCGTCGGCCAGCGCGAGCGGGACCGCCTTGGGGTAGCCGACGCTGCCGAACCCGCTTACCAGCAGCGTGGCGCTGCCGTCGAGCCCGGCCGCCGCGCGCTCGGCGCTCGTGACCGGAAGGTCGCCCTCGAGCCGCCGGTCGACCGGGGGGTTCGCTGGACCCACCATCATTCGAGGTCTTCCGGTTGGGTGCCAACGCCCTCGGGCCAGCCGGTCGGGCGCGCCGCCGAGGGGCGGGCGTGCGCTCGTTTCAGCACCATCGGCGTCCGCTCCAGCGAGAGGACCTTCTCGTCGTCCTGGTTGTGCGCCCGGAGTTCGGTCGTGACGATGCCGACGTGGTCTCGGGACTCGGACTCGCGTTTCTCCAGCACCTCGCTCTCGGCGAACAGCGTGTCCCCGTGGAAGACGGGCGCGTGGTGGCGGACGTCGTCGTACCCGAGGTTCGCCGTCGCGTTGGCGGAGACGTCGACGACGCTCATCCCGACCGCCAGTGCGATGACGAACGTGCCGTCGACGAGGCGTTCCCCGAACTCCGTCTCGGCCGCGTACGCCTCGTTGAAGTGCATCGGATTGGCGTTCATCGTCACGTTCGTGAACCAGACGTTGTCCGTCTCGGTGACGGTCCGGCCGTAGGGGTGTTTGTACACGTCACCGACGGTGAAGTCCTCGAAGTAGCGACCCTGCCACCCTTCGACGAGCCGCCTGTCATGGTCAGCCGCCTCGCCGCCGTCGGTGTCTTCGTCGTTCCGTTCGTCCGTCTCGTTCGTATCAGTCATGGGGTTCGAGTCGTGGTGTCAGTAAGACCGCGGGAGGCCGAGGACGTTCTCCCCGACGTAGTTGAGTGCCAGTTCCTGGGTCACCGGGACGAGCCGCGCCAGGCGCGCCTCGCGGAGGTACCGTTCGACGTCGTACTCCCGCGCGACGCCGAACCCGCCGTGTGTCTGGACGGCTGCGTCGGCCGCGTCGAAGGCCGCCTCGGCGGCGAGATACTTCGCGACGTTGGCCCGTGCCCCGATGTCGGTCCGGCCGCCACCGCCGTCTGTCTCGCTCGCCGCGCTGTACACGACCTGCTTGGCGGCCATCAGTTCTGCGTACGCCCGGGCGAGCGGGTGCTGGATCGACTGGTTCTTCCCGACCGGTCGGTCGAACACCTCGCGCTCGTTCGCGTACGCGACGCCCCTCTCGAGGGCCGCCTCACCCAGGCCGACGCACTCGGCGGCGATGACCAGCCGCTCCTCGTTGAGGCCGTCGAGCATCTGGTAGAACCCGTCGCCGACCTCGCCGATGACCGACTCCTCGGGGACCCGGAGACCGTCCAGCCAGAGCTCGTAGGAGTGGACGAACCTGCTCGCGCTCTTGTCGATCCTGTCCAGTTCGAGTGCCCCTTGGTCGCGTGCGTCCTCGAGGTCCACGAGGAACATCGTGATTCCCCGCGTCCGCTTGTCCACGTCCGCCCGCGGGGTCGTCCGTGCCATCAGTACCAGATAGTCGCTGACGTCGACGCGTGACGTCCAGATCTTCTGTCCAGTGATGACGTACTCGTCGCCGTCGCGCTCGGCGCGCGTCTCGATGGCCGTGGAATCGGACCCGGCGTTGGGCTCGGTCAGCCCGAACGCCTGGATCGAGACGCTGCCGTCGGCCACCCGCGGAAGGAGTTCCGACTTCATCCGGTCGCTCCCGTACTTCACGAGCGGGACGGAGTTGTAGATCGCGCCGTGAACGGCCTGAGCGGCACCGAACCCGCCGCCGCCGGCCGCGATCTCTTCCATCATCACGACCGTCTCCGCCGTGGACATGCCCGCGCCACCGTACTCGGTCGGGACGAGCGCGCCGAACCAGTCGTTGTCCGCGAGCGCCTCCGCGAACTCGTGTGGGTACTCGGCGGTCCTGTCCCGTTCACGCCAGTACCCGTCGTCGAAATCGTCGCAGAGGTCGCGGATTGAGTCGCGGACGAGTCGTTGCTCGTCGCTCAGCGATGCTGCGTTGATGTTCACTATGTTATCACACTACAGACCCAGTACAGTTTAAAACTACTGCCAACTGTCATATTGCGGTCAGATCCACCAGCGGATCAGCCCGCTCGGGTGACGGCGAGGAGTTTCGCTGCGTCGAGCACGCGCCGTGGTCTCGGCGTCGCCCCCGGACAGATTCGCCGCGGCGCCCGTCGCGCCGAAGGTACCGAACGTCGCCGTCGCGTGCCACCCGGCCTCGCAGTGGCCCGGGGGTATCGACTCTGCGAGCGCACAGGCAGTCTCGAACCCCGCGTCGTATGCCGCGGCCAGGTCCCGCCCGCTCGCGTCCGCCCTGTCCGCGAGCGACAGCACCCTCGGGAGAGCGCCACGCTCGGGTGTCCGTCCATCGCCCGCGACATATCGTCGTAGTCCAGTGCGTGGCCGTTCCGACCCTGACCGCGGCGTCGACGGTCGACTCCGCCAGCGCGACTCCGACCGTGTCGACGACCGCCCGTGTGACGGTAACGACAGCGGACTCGGGGAGGTCGTCGAACGTGAGCGCCGATACGAACTCCGCAGTCTCCCGCTCGGGGACGGACGTGTGAACCCACAACGGTCCTCACGGGAGTAACGATGCGGCCCCGGACTCCCGAAAGACTGTTCCGCGATTGCGAACGGCATTTACGACAGCAACCCGTCGAGGGCTACATGGGCACACGAAAAAGCGAGGCCGGCGACTCAGTTCAGGCGACCCGGACGATGTTCGAGATCGTGGAGTGTCTCCGGGACGCCGAAGATCTGACCGTAACGGAGATCGCGGACCGGACAGGCTACGCCAAGAGCACCGTCCACAGGCACCTGGGAACGCTGACCGACCTGGAGTACGTCACGGAAGCGGCCGGACGGTACAACGTCGGACTGCGGTTCCTGGAACTGGGGCAGCGGGCCCGGACCCGGTGTGAGGGGTACGAACTGGCGAGAGAGAAGGTTGAGGAGATCGCGGAGCAGACGGGGGAGCGGGCGCAGTTTCTGGTCAAGGAACACGGGAAGGCGGTGTACATCCACCGCGCGTTCGGTGAGCGCGCCGTGCACACGGACCCGGGGATCGGCAGCCGAGTCCCGCTGCACGCCACCTCCGCCGGTAAGGCCATCCTCGCTGAGATCGACGAGGAAGAGCTGTTCGAAGTCGTCGAACAGGCTGCGTTCGACCCGATCACGGACTGGACCATCACGGACCCGGACGAACTGCTCGCGGAACTGGAGCAGATCAGGGACGACGGGTACAGCTTCAACCGGCAGGAGAACCTCGAGGGACTGCACGCGGTCGGCGCCGCCGTGACTGCCGCTGACGGGGGCGTCATCGGAGCTCTGAGCGTCTCCGGGCCCTCGTATCGGCTCACCGACGAGTGGTTCGAGGAGGAACTCCCGACGCTCCTCATGGGCGCGACCAACGAGCTCGAACTCAACATCGCCCACGCCTGACCGGGCTTCATTACAGAGATACCAGTGTAATTCACTCTGTTCCCCGGCGAAAATTCGGTTCCGCCTTTTCGAACGGAGCTATCCCGATCGATCCCGACCGAAACGGGCTGGTACGTCCCTTCCCGTCGGCCTCCCGTACTACGCAGGACGGCGAAATTTTCGCCTGCCACCGAATGCCAGCGGTCAGGAGTCGGGAACCTTCCGATCAGGACCTCGGAGTGTTGGTCCCGTGCGAGGACTCCGGATTCGGTCCCGATACGTTGTTCCGTCAATTCGAACACCGGTTCGTCCTCTGCTCGGGCGGCGTTCGAGAGTGGTTAGCACGGTGTTTTAAATACATCCGTGCGGTGTGGGGAGACATGAGCCGGGACCCGACCGAACTGTCGGCCAGTAGTCTCGCGAGGCGGATACGGGAGGGCGAACTCTCACCGGTCGAGACAGTCGACGCACACATCGAGCGAATACGCGACCGCGGCGACCGAACCAACGCGTTCGTCACTGTCACCGAAGACCTCGCGCGGGAGTCTGCTGCCGCCGCGGAGGAGGCGATCGAGGCGGGCGAGCCGCTCGGACCGCTCCACGGCGTCCCCGTCGCGATCAAGGACCTGGACGACGTCGCCGGTGTCCGAACCACGTCGGGGTCGCTCCTCTACGAGGACAGCGTCGCGGACGCCGACTCGCCCTTCGTAGAGCGGCTGCGGGACGCCGGTGCGGTTATCGTCGGAAAGACGAACACGCCCGAGTTCGGGCTGGGAACGACGACGGACAACCGGGTCGCGGGTCCGACGTCGACGCCGTTCGACACCGACCGGGTCTCCGGGGGTTCGTCGGGCGGGGCCGCCGCCGCGCTCGCCGACCGCCTCGTTCCGCTGGCCCCGGGATCGGACGCGGGTGGTTCGATCAGGATCCCGGCGAGTTTCTGCGGCGTGTACGGGCTCAAACCGACGTACGGGCTCGTCCCGAACGTCGACCGCCCGAACGGGTTCGCCAGCCACTCTCCGTTCACCCACAACGGCCCGCTCGCCCGCACCGTCGAGGACGCCGCGCTCGCACTGGACGTCATGGCGGGCCTCCACCCGCGTGACCCGTTCTCGGTCCCGGCCGAGGAGGGCTACCGGGACGCGGTCGACCGCGACATCGACGACCTCTCGGTCGCGTTCAGTCCCGGCCTCGGCGTCTATCCGGTCGAACAGACCGTTCGGGACACCGTCACGGACGCCGTTTCCGCCTTCGAGGCCGCGGGAGCGTCGGTCGAGACCACCGACCCGGACTTCGAGCACGACCGCGAGGCCATCCTCGACGCGTACTACACCATGGCCCGCGTCCGCTGGCAGTCGCTGTTCGACACCCTCGAGGAGGACGGGTTCGACCCCCGGGGGGAAGACCGCGACCGCCTTCGGCCGTATCTGGTCGACCTGGTCATGGACGCGGACGAACCGACGACCCGCGAGTACAAACGCGCCGACACGGTCAGGACCGACGTGTTCGACGCGCTGCAGGACCTCTTCGTCGAATACGACCTGGTGGTGTCCGCGACGCTCGCGACCACAGCGTTCCCGCACGATCGGAACCCCACGGAGGTCGACGGCGTCGAAATCGAACCGCTCCGGGGATGGGTGTTGACGCAACCGTACAACTTCAGCGGACACCCCGCAGCGTCAGTCCCGGCCGGGTTCGTCGACGGGCTCCCCGTCGGGATGCAGATCGCGGGCCAGCGGTTCGACGAGTCGGCCGTCATCGCCGCGAGCGCGGCCGTCGAACGTCATCGCCCGTGGCACGACGAGTACCCCGCCTGAGGCGAACGGGTCACGCCCCGGTACGTCGCGAGGGATGACCCCGAGCGTCGGGACCGTGTCCGTGGCCCGGCCCGGTTGGGTCGACCGTGCCGCGGCCCTCGTGGGGTCGACGACACCGAGGTCGGGCACGACCACTCCCGGTGTCGACGACGGCTACCCCGCTCTGCCGGACGTGGCCTCCGGGAGGTGATGGGGACCGGCGACCCGCGACGGCCCCCGACCGGTCGACGGCCGATACCGTTTAGACGCCTGCCCGGCAGTGTCGGTCATGAGTATCGATAGCGACCAGGTCGGTGTCGTCACGTTCGACTCGTTCAGCACGCTCGTCGACCCGCGGTCGGCGGGCCGCGTCCTGACGGGATACGTCGACGACCCGGCGGCCGTCGCCGCCGAGTGGCACTCGCTGGCGGTCCAGTTCGCGACCGTCGCCGCCCACGTGGGCGCGAACCCGACGTACTACGACCTCCACCGTGACGCGCTGGCCTATCTGCTCGAAGCGCGCGGGATCTCGGTGTCCGAGGCGGCGCTGGAAGATATGACCGACGTGTATCACGACCTCAGCCCGTTCGACGACGTCCGGCCGGGGCTGGCGTCGCTGTCGTCTGCCGGGTACCGGATCGCGGTCCTCTCGAACGGCAACCCTGCCATGCTGGAGTCGCTCGTCGAGACGACCAACACCGACGAGTTCGTCGAGGCGACGATTAGCGCGGCGACGGTCGGCACGTTCAAACCGGACCCGGGGCTGTACGAGAGCGCGGCCGACAGCCTCGGCGTCCCGATAGAGCGGGTCGTTCACGTCGGCGCCGGCTGGGGAGACATCGTCGGCTGCACGAACGCCGGGATGCGGGGCGTGTGGCTCAACCGGGCCGGCGCGCCGTGGCCGCGGTTCGACGGAGAACCCGACGCAGTCGCCGACTCGATGCCCGAGGTCGTGGCGCTGCTGACGGACGACTGAGCCTCGTGCGGTCCGCCCGTCTCCCTGCGGGTCGTCCGGTCGTGTATCGCTCGCCACGGTGCCAAGTGTCCGCACGGAGGTAGACGTCGCGGTCATCGGTGGCGACGGAGTCGGACCGGTGACCGTCGGCGAAGCTCTCCGAACTCGTTCGACTGAACCGCGACTCCTCGAATCGAATTCCGCTCCTCGCCGTTTCCGGAGAAACATTGATGATTCATCCGATGAAGAGTCACAAGCTGGGAATGTCCGAACAACAGCGACAGCGGACAGAGGCGGAGGTCCGGGACGAGCGGCACACGCTCGGGACCTGGACCAGGCAGCGAGACTTCGAGCCGACGGAAGTCGTCGACACCGAGGAGTTCCGGTTCGTGACGGCAGACGGGGACTCGATCCTCGATTTCAGTAGTCAACTGGTCTGTACGAGCCTCGGGTACGACGCGGAGCGGGTCGAGGAGGCCGTCGCGGACGCCGTGCGGGAGGTCCCGTACACGCAGCCGGGGAACTCGACCCGGTATCGCGCCGAGTTGGCCGAGAAACTCGCCGAGGTGACTCCGGGGTCGCTCAACCGGACGTTCTTCTCGACCAGCGGCACGGAAGCCAACGAAGCCGCGTTCAAAATCGCCCGTGCCTACACGGGGAAAGAGCAGATCATGTCGCGGTATCGGTCGTACCACGGCGCGACGGCGGCCTCGCTGTCGGCGTCCGGCGACCCCAGGCGCACCGCCGTCTCCTCGTCGGTCCAGCCGGGCGTCCCCGGGATGGTGAAAGCGCCCGACCCGTACGCGTACGGCTCCACGCTCGATCCCGAGGAGAGTCTCGAATACATCGACGAGCAGTTGATGCTGGAGGGCGACACCGTCGCCGCGGTGCTCGTCGAACCGCTCGTGGGGTCGAACGGTGTGCTCACACCGCCCGACGACTACCTCCCTCGGCTGCGGGAGATCGCCCACGACCACGGCGCGTTGCTCATCTGCGACGAGGTGATGACCGGGTTCGGCCGCACCGGCGAGTGGTTCGCCTCCGACCTCTACGACGTGGAGCCGGACATCATCACCATGGCGAAGGGGCTGACCGGTTCCTATCAGCCCCTCGCGGGCACCATCGTCACCGAGGAGGTCGCCGAGTACCTCGACGACAACCTGCTGAACCACGGGCACACCTTCTCGGGGCATCCGGTGGCCTGTGCCGCCGGCTCGGCCGCCATCGAGACGTACCGCGAGGAGGGGCTCGTCGAGAACGCCCGCGACGTCGGCGAGTACCTCGAGGAGGCACTGGAGGGACTCGTCGACCGCCACCCGAGCGCCGGCGAACGCCGTGGGATCGGACTCCACCAGGGGATCGAGCTCTCGAAACACCCCGACGAGCGGGTGCCCTTCGAGGAGCGCATCGACAAGGTGTCCGAACGGACCACCGTCGTCGACGAAGTCGCCGAACGCGCCTACGACAACGGGGTGTACTTCTACACGTCGATGAGCACCATCGTCGTCACGCCGCCCCTCGGCGTGACCGAGTCAGACGTCGACGAGGCGGTCGCCGCCCTCGACGACGCGCTCGAACACTCGGACGCGAAGGTGGAGGTCTGACCGGTAGTCGGCCTGACCGCTTCCCTCGCCTCGCCGCCGAAAGTATAACTCGTTCCACACTAATGCCGGACTATGGACGCCGCGTTCTGCGTGTTCGACGGGATGACGACGCTGGATTTCGTCGGCGCGTACGACCCTATCACCCGGCTCGAGGGCCGGTCCGGCCCGGCGGTAGAGTGTGACGTCTGTGCGCGGTCGGAGTCGGTGGCGGCCGACGGCCTCCAGTTGACCGTCGACCGGGTCGAACCCGACCTCGGCGCGTACGACCTGCTGTTCGTGCCCGGCGGACTCGCGACCCGCGACCTGCGCCACGACGAGGGGTTCCTCGATTGGCTCCGGAGTGGCGCCGACTGCGACTACCTGACCTCCGTCTGTACCGGGTCGCTGTTGCTCGGTGCCGCGGGGTTCCTGGAGGGGAAGACTGCGACGACACATCCGGACGCCGTCGACCTCCTAGACGACTACGCGACGGTGAGCGACCGCCGGGTCGTACGCGACGGGAACGTCATCACCGCCCGCGGGGTCACCGCCTCGGTCGACTTCGGTCTCTACGTCGTCGAACTGCTCTCGGACGCCGAGACGAGAGCGGCCATCGCCACGCAGATGGACTACCCCTACGGTCGAGACGTGTTCCCGTCGGGCTGAGTGGGGTCGGACGGGAGCAACACTCGGGCACGCGCGGCCGGTGAAGCTCGATACGAGCATCGTAATTCTGTTCGGGTTGTCCCCACTTCGGCGAGTAGCAGCAAATTTCCTTACTGATACTGAATGTACGACAGTGCCTCTGCCCGGACGACCCGTGACAGACGAAGAGTGGTCGAAAAAAGTGACGACGGTATTTGTCGGTTCGAGATGGACGCCATCATTATCGAAAGTCGGCATTACACGCCCTACTCGTTGGTTCGTTAGCGCCGGCCCTCACACCGCCGACGCACGAGCGTTCGGGGAACAATCGACAGAGACACGTGGTGCCTCGGTGGCCGTCACTGTTGACTGGCAGTTCACAAACGAGGATGCACGGACACAACTTCACCGGCTGTATCCGTCAATCGAAGAGGTGGAGAACTAACAACTCGACGCGTGGGACGGTACTAGATAATCCGCTACTCGAACCGGCGGCCTGGGAACGCGGGTTCAATTAGAGAGAGTTCGAACGACGTCGTCGACGGTAAACAGCCGGATGTCATCGCGCTCTTCGGCAGCTTCGGTAACGGATTGTTCGAATTCGGTCCGCCCGAACAGCGCGTACTGATATTCCGGCTCCCAACCACTCTCGGGCGTCCAGTCCACGAGTGGCGCCTCGTTCTCAAGTTGGCTGAGGACGTCGTATCCAACTGGTTGTTGACGGAATTTCGCTTCACCGACCACGAGCGTGTCTTCATCCGTCGGGGCGACGATATCGATCTCCCGGCCGCTTCCGTCCCACCAGTTGTTCGGTTCCTCCACGAAGCGGCACTGATCGCCGTATTCGTATAGAATAGCCTCTTGGCACAGCCGTTCGAAGGTGCCACTGACGAAGTCGGGAAGTTCCGGTTCGACCAGATCCGCGTACGCGTCGTCGCCGTACACTTCGTACCGAACCGTCCGACCGTACACGAACCGGAACCAGAACCTGAACAACGGCTCACTCGTCCGGTATCGCCCTTCCCGACTTCGGTCCGGGTCAACAGTAGCTGGGTAGTGCTGTTCGATGGTCCGGAGGTCACGAAGCCGGCTGAGGTAGTAGCCGACGCTCCCGCTGGTGATACCAGCCCCCTGTGCGATTTCGTTGGGCGTCCGGTTCTCTTCTCATCCATCGACTTCAGCATCGCGAAGTACCGGTCGACTTCGTCAACCTCTCAGTGGAGCACGTCCTCGGGTTCTTCGTGGAGGCTCCCGTCCCGGCGGAGTAACGTCCGCGTGACGTTCGCTTCGAGTGGTTCATCGTCGCGAACCGGCCGGAGATATTCGGGCGTTCCGCCGAAGATACCGTAGGTCATCACCTGACCGGCGGGATCGGATGCCGGAAAGAACGACAACGCCGCGTCGAACGGGAGCGGTCCCACGTCGAGCCGTCCGTTCGGATCTTTCGCCACCCGTCCGTAGAGCGGTCCCGAGCCGTCGAGTGCGTACTCGTACATCACTCCGATCGCCCGACCCTGTGAGGACGAATGTCGTCTCAGTCTTCGACGCCGTGTGGTCCCGGACCCGCTGAAGAATCGACGGCAGCGCTTCTGTCTGTTCGACGAGATACGGGAACTCATCGACGACCACGACCGTATCTTCCTCCGCGAGATATCCGAAAACTGCCTCCCACTCCTCACGAATCCGGGTAATGCCCGGGTACACAGCTGCGGCGTCGCTCACGAAGGACCTGATCTGCTGGTCGGCACTCCCCCGGGTCGCCTGGTAGTAGACGGCGTCATCTCGGTCTTTGATCGATTCGAGAACGAGTGTGGTCTTGCCCATACGTCGACGCCCGTACACCACTGCGAGGCTGCGTCATCTGTCTCGTAGAGCGCTCGCAGCCGGTCGAGTTACCGTTCTCTGTCGACGAATCGAGCTATATCCCGCGTACCATCGGGAGAAACAAAATTGTTCGTCCTATTTTAGTTGAGACTAAGCTAGTTCAACATATCCAAACCCAGAGCGTCTTAGCCAGGGCTCAGAACTCGACACTCCGAGACACTCTGCACCAACAGGGCGAGCGAATTCGTATAGCGACATACGATTCATGCGTCGTACGCATCCCAACCCGCACACGGCCGTTGAGTTGACAGACCAGTGCAGTCTGTACGTACACAAGTATTATATGATATCTGATTAAAACCCTCTACCGACTTAGAATGGCCGACTCAGATCCACCCCGAACCGGAGCAAGTCCCCTCCCGCGAGGGGGTCGTCACGTGAGCGACGTGGGTAGTTCAGCCTCGAGCGACCCCGACGACGTCTCGTGGACCCTCCTCGACCTCGACGAACTCGTCGACGCCTACTGGCACACCGTCGCCCCGGCGATGCGCGAGGACGGGTTCGACCCCGAAGTGGACCGACCGACCCACGCGTGGCTGTCTGCCAACGGCTTCCGGGGACTGGTCTACGCGCTGCGAGAGTACCACGACCGGTCGTTCGGCGAGTTCTGGGCCGACGATCTCGGCCTCGACCGAGAGGTGGAGGGGTACGACTGGGGAATCGACCACGAGGCGACAGTGGACCTGCTGGAGGCGTACATCGAGAGTCGGCGGGAGCGTGGCGAGCTGAGCGACTCCTCGGCCGACACGCTCCGCTACCGGATCGCGAAGTACGTTCGAGCCTACCGGGCGGTCAACGACGCTGACGACCTGCTGGGGCCGGTCGCTCCTGACAGTGACGCTCCCGCGTACGAGGCTACGGACGCGGCCTGGGCGGCGTTCGACCGACTCGACGACGAGTTGGCACCGCGAACGATGCGTCGGGTTCACGAGGCCGTCGACGACTGGTACGCCCACCTGTTCAGGCGGAAACGGGCGGCGGTCAACCCCGTCGCCGGCCTCGAGGACGAGTACCGGTGGAGTCGCCGAGCGGCCGACAGCGACGAGCAACCCTCGAACCCCGCGCTCGACCCCGCTCACGTCCGGGCCCTGTACGACGCCGCGTCGACGCCGAGCGAGCGGCTCCTCGTCGTCGCCCTCTGTGGATGGGGGCTCCGGTCGGGCGAGGTGGCGGCCCTCCACCGCTCACAACTCGTGCTCGACCCGCCGAACGAAGACGTCCCGTACGTGGACTTCGAGGAACGGAAGAACGGCCCCGGCGAGGTCTCCATCCTCTACGGTCGGGACGCGGCGGCAGAGCGCCTCGCCGAACTCGGTGCGAGAGACCAGTGGAACGGCTATCTGTTCCCCTCGGCCCGCTCCGCCTCGGGCCACCGGACGCGGCAGACGATCCTGACCTGGTTCGACGACGTCGCAGCGCGGGCGGGCCTCCCTGACGAGATCGCCGGTGAGAAGCCGGTTCCCCAGATGGGTCGACGGTTCTGGTACGACGCGTTCTCGGCGACCCAGGAGGCGATTCTCGCCGAGGTGGGCGAAATCGCCGAGGAACAGGGGAGTGCGAGCGCCGAGGTGGTCCTCCGAGAGTACCTCTCGCCGGCGCGACGTCGGGAACTCAGACGTGCGTACATGCGGGACCGGCTCGCCAGGGCGTTCGGAGTGGACTCGGCGTGAGGCCGCTGGTCGGTCAGGTCCCCCGAGACTAGGCTGCTTCGCCGCCAGCGGGCTCGAACCGGAGTGTCTATGACGTGCACTAGACCCCGTGTCGACAGCGACCGGTGGACGAACCGGTCTCGTTCGATGCTCGGACGCGCCACCGGACGCACCGTCTGCCCTCGCGTCCGGCGGGGTCGTCGACGGCCGCGGCGCTCCACAAGTTGTTACTCGCTCTATAGTGTAGTACCAGAAACAGTTTACGCCGTTATTGATGTAATTAATTTCGATAGTGTCTGGGTGTCACGATACTGTCCGCGGGGGGCAGCGTCGTCGCGCTGAACCACACCCGGCACACGAATTACCGATTCGCCTTCACGAGGTCGTCAGCCGACACCGACTCGCCCTCTGCACCCCCGCTGCACCACGAGACTGGGGCCGGCGGACGGCTGGCCCCCGTCTCCGCCCTGGGACGACGGGGAGCCGGGCGTCGGGGTCACCCGCGCGCCTCCCCGTCTGCCCAGCGTCCCGACTCACGTGAGACACTCCCCTTCGCGTGCTTGCGGTCGGTGAGGCGTCCTCCCGGCCGGGACCACGGGGACGGCCACCCCCGCGCGTAACAGACTGGCAGCCACGTTCATCAGTCACCGCGATGAAACGGGCGGGTGTATGAACTTCGACGAGTTCACCGGAACGATCCAGCATCGGCTCGAACTGTCGGGCACCGGCGAGACCGTCCGGGCGATTCGAGCGACACTCACGACGCTCGGACGGCGAATCCCCGACGGGGCCGCGGCCGACCTCGCCGCGTCCCTCCCGATGGAGGTCGACTGGTACCTCACCGGCGCGGTGACCGAACACGGCCAGCGGTTCGACTACCGCGAGTTCGTCGAACGGGTCAGCGCCATAGAGCACACGGACCGGCCGGCAGCAGCCTACCACGCGCAGGTCATCGTCGACCTCGTCGCCACGCTCGTCCCCCCATCTGACCTCCAGCAACTCCGCGACCAGCTCCCCGCAGCCGAGGACGACGAGAACTGGGGCAAACTGTTCGAGTTGGTCGACGCCGGTGGGTGGGAGGCCACGCACGGTGCGGGGTAGGCCTCGGGAGACGGTCTGTGACGGTCCGCGCGGCCGCCGCGACACCCGTGCCCCCCGGTGTTCAGCCCGCAGATGTCACGGACTGAGAACGAGTGTCAGGATATTTCAGCTTCG
>NZ_JBEPXO010000035.1:0-36129 GCF_041641895.1 Salinigranum sp.
CGTCGGGGTCCGCGTGGAGCGCGATGGCCTCGAGGACGGCGCGCGTGTCCAGCGGGTCGACGTCCGCGTCGACAAAGACGAAGAAGTCGATGTGGAGCATCCCCCAGGTGGTGAAGATGAAGTTCGCGAGTTCGTGGAGCGCCCCGGGTTCGGTGGTGTCGACTGCCACCACGTACACGGTGCGCGGCGTGAAGCGCCATGGGACACAGCGGACGACGTCGAACCCCGCCGCCCAGAGACCGAGCGTCGCGTCGGGGCCGACGCAACTGACCTCCATCGAACTCGTCGTGTTCTCCGTGTGCCCGACGCCGATTCCCTCCACGCAGAACGGGACGATGGGCGCTCGCCGGTGGGTGATGGCGTCGACTTCGAGCGCCGGCACCGACCGCCGCGGGCCGTGGATGTAGCCGAAGTAGTCGCCGAACGGTCCCTCGTCGAGGCGCTTCCCGGGGAGGATGCGCCCCTCGATTACCAGTTCCGCCGTCGCGGGGACGAGCAGGTCGTTCGACTCACACGGCACCAGCTCCACCGGCGACCCCTTCAGCCCCCCGGCGAACCGTGCCTCGTCGCTCCCCGTCGGAATCCACATCACGGAGGTGCACTGGACGGCCGGTTCGGCGCCGACGACGATGGCGACCGGCATCGGTTCCTCGCGCCGTTCGTACTTGTAGTAGTAGAGGTTCGGCGTCTGTTCGCCCGCCAGCAGGAGCACGCTCGCCTGCCGAGAGTCGTGGAGCATCACCCGGTGGGAGGACCAGTCGACCCACGACGAGTCGGGGTCGGGCGCGACGAGTGTGTGGAGGTTCGAGTACCGTCCGCCGTCGCGGGCGTGGATGTACGGCCACGGGAGCGAGAGCAGGTCGACGTCGTCACCGGTGCGGACCACCTCCTTGCACGGCGCCCCCGGGGGGTTGACCGTGACCGGGTCGGTCGGTCGCTTCAGGCGGTCGATGACGGCCTCGTAGAACGCTGCGCTGTCGATGTCGGCCGGGAGTCCGAGCGCCCGCGCGACGCGGTCCCACGGCCGACGCTGTGACCCGCGATACGGGTCGCCGACGAGTCGTGCCCCCGGGACGCCGGTGTCGGTGACCGACTCGAACAGAGGGACCGCGGCGTCCGTCTCGGCCGCCCGCATCGAGATGGCGCTGGCCTCGAGATTCCACGACACCTCCGGTTCGACGCGGACGAGTTCGTCCGCGCCGTCGAGTCGGGCGAGGAACGCCCGCAGACTCGGCGCAGCGTCCGCCGCCGTCATCGGTCGTCCCCGCGGAGCGACGACGCGACGGCCTCGCGTTCGAGTTCGGTTCGCTCGTCGACGTACCGGTCGACGAGGTCCGGATACGCCGCGTTCAGGCGTGCCGTGAGGAGCGACCGCACCGCGTCCGATGTCGAGTCGAACTCGCCGGTCCGGACGAGATACGAGACCAGCGCCCGCAGTTCCTCCGAGCGCGCGTTCAGCAGGTCCGACTCCTCGCGGGCCTCGACGATGCACCGCCTGAGCAGGTCGGCGTCCACCGCTTCCTCGGCCGCGGCCGTCTCGCGCTCGCCCTCTCCTTCGCTCTCGAGAATCTCGATGTACCACTGCTCTTCGATGTTCTCGTGCGGTCCCTTGACGACTGTCAGGGGGGCTGGCGACGCGAGGTCGTCGGGTGTGCGGGCGACGCGCGCTCTGGTCCGGAATATCTCGCGCGACTCCGTGTCGGTCACCTGGAGCGTGACCTCGCCGTCGGTGTCGTCGGGGAGATACTCCTCTGAGGTGGTGTACGCGGCACACATTGGTTCGGCCTAATCGACCGTCTATCGCGGCCGATATGTAATAAACGTTCGCACGCGATACCTCTCGAAACCGGCGCCCAGCCCCCTCCTCGGCTCCGTACACCAGTTCGTTTACAGTTCCGACAACGAAGCTGTGTACAGTGTGGCCCCGTACGGGACGGTACATTCATCACCGGTGCGGCGGAGGTGAGTCCATGTCCTACGAGACGCTCGACCTGACGCTCGAGGAGGGAGTCGCGACGGTCCACCTCCGGAACCCACCGGTCAACGCCATCGACCAGTCGGCACGACTCGAACTCGCGGACCTCCTCGACCGACTCCGCGAAGACGACGTTCGAGTCGTGGTCTTCGAGGGCGAACCGGACGTCTTCTCGGTCGGTGCCGACATCTCCCTGTTCGAGTCGGCGCTGGCGTGGACGACACAGGAGTTCCGCCGGAACTCCCGCGTCCTCGGGCGGGTGTTCGACGGCCTCGAGGAGATGGAGAAGCCCGTCGTCGCGGCCGTCGAGGGGACCTGCGTCGGCGGCGGCCTCGAACTCGCGCTCGCCTGTGACGTTCGCATCGCCGCCCCCGACGCCACGTTCGGGTTCCCCGAGCACAACATCGGCCTCATCCCCGGCCTCGGCGGGTGCTCCCGGCTCGTCCACCTCGTCGGTCCGGGGAAGGCGAAGGACCTCATCTTCACCGGCGAACTGTTCGACGGGGGGACCGCACACGACCTCGGCGTCGTCGAGCGTCTGGCGGACGACCCGGGCACCGCGGCGGCCGACTACGCCCGTGACCTCCTCGACCAGCCACCGCAGGCGCTCGGACTCGCGAAGCGCGTCGTGAACGCCTCACGCGACGCCGACCGTGCCACCGCCGGACTGCTGGAGTCGCTCGCCCAGAGCACCCTCCTCGAGACGGCCGACCACCGCGAGGGGCTGGAGGCGTTCCGCGAGAAGCGTGACCCCGACTTCTCGGGTGAGTGACGGGTCTCGGTGTCGGCGTCGGGGTCAGGGTCGCCGACCGACGATGTTCGTCGCCTCCCAGGAGATGACGTCGTCGCCCTCCTGATTGCGTCCGACCATCCGGTTCTTCACGTAGCCGCGGTCGTCTCTGCTCTCGGAGGGGCGCCTGTCGAGTATCTCGACGGACGCGGAGAGAGTGTCGCCCGGACGGACGGGGGCGAGCCACCGGAGTTCGTCGAGGCCGGGCGACCCCATGCTCGCCGTCTCGTTGAGGAAGCCCTCGGCGAGAAGGCGCATACAGACTGCGGCGGTGTGCCACCCGCTCGCGATGAGACCGCCGTACATCGACGCCTCGGCCGCCGCCTCGTCGACGTGAATCGGCTGGGGGTCGTACCGCTCTGCGAACGTTCGTATCTCCTCTTTCGACAGGGTGTGACTGCCCAGTTCGACCCGTTCGCCGACCGCGATGTCCTCGTAGTAGCGCATCGTGTTCGGGAGAACGGTTTCACCCGGGGATGATAAACATGGACGCTCGCGTCGCCTCAGTCCTCGTACTGCTGCCGCTCGCGCTCGCGGAGCTTCACCCGCTGAATCTTCCCCGTCTCCGTCCGCGGGAGTTCGTCGACGAACTCGACCGCCCGCGGGTACTTGTACGGGGCGAGGGTGCTCTTGACGTGGGTCTGTATCTCGTCGACCAGGCCGTCGCTCTCCGCGACGCCCTCGGCGAGGACGACGAACGCCTTGACGATTTGACCGCGCTCCTCGTCGGGAGAGCCGACGACGGCGACTTCGGAGACGCTGTCGAGTTCCTGGACGACGTTCTCCACCTCCGGGCCGGGGATATTGTACCCCGAGGAGATGATGAGGTCGTCCGCGCGGGACTTGTACTCCAGTCGCCCGTCCTCGCGGTGGACGAAGATGTCGCCGGGGTAGCTCCAGCCGTCGACGACCGACTCCGCCTGTTTGTCGGGCCGGCCCCAGTAGGTGATGCCGGTCGGCCCGCGGACGGCGAGCAGGCCCGCCTCCCCCCTGTCGAGTTCCTCGTGGCTGTCGGGGTCGACGACCCGACACTCGTACCCCGGGACGGGGAAGCCGGTGGCCGACGCGTCCACCGCGTCGGTGTGACGGTGGCTGACGAAGATGTGGAGCATCTCCGTGGTTCCGATGCCGTCGAGGAGTTTGATGCCGTACGCCTCCTCGACGGCGTCGAAGGTACTGGGCGCGAGCGGTTCGCCCGCGCTCATCCCGACTCTCAGCGACGAGAGGTCGTACTCGTCGGGAGCGTCGGGGTGTTTCGCGAGCATCTGGTTGAACGCCGTCGGAATCGAACAGAGGACGGTGATGCCGTGGGACTCGACGGCCGCGAGGAGGTCCCCCGGCGTGGCGTCCTCGACGAGACTCGTCGACGCGCCGAACCGGAACGGGAACGTCACCAGGTCGCCGTAGCCGTACGCGAACGGGAGCGGCGGGTTCCCGCCGAAGACGTCCTCGCGCGTCGGCTCGAGACAGTAGCGGGCGTAGCTGTCCGCCGACGCGAGCAGCTGTCGGTGCGTGTGGATGGCTCCCTTCGGTCGGCCGGTCGTCCCGCTGGTGTAGAGCATCAGCGCGATGTCCGTCCGCTCGGTGTCGTACGCGTCCAGGTCCGGGTCGCCCGCGTCCAGTAGCGCGTCGTAGTCGCGGTACGAGTGTTCGACGCCCGCGCCGCGGTCGGCGACGACGACTTCCTCCAGCGTGTCGAGGTTCGGCATCGCCTCCTCGACCTCGTCGAGCAGGTCGTCGTAGACGACGCAGTGGGTCGCGCCCGCGTCGTTGAAGATGTACTCGAGTTCCTTGGCCCGGAGGAGCTTCATCGACGGGAGCGCGACCCCGCCGAGTTTCTGGACGGCCAGACAGGCGACGATGGCCTCCGGTCTGTTGGGGAACCGGACTACGACGCGGCTCCCCGCCTCGACGCCGACGTCCGACAGCGCGTTCCCGAACCGGTCGATGCGAGACTGCAGGTCCGCGTAGGTGATCTCCCCGTCCTCGAAGTAGACGGCGACGTCGTCGCCGTGCCCCTCCTCGACGTGCCGGTCGACCAGTTCGGTCGCGGCGTTGATTCGTTTCGGATAGTGTGCCTCCGGGAGCGCGAAGAGCAACTCCGGCATCGCGTCCGAGTCCGGGAGCTTCTCGGCCGGAACCTGTGGCTGCATGACAGGGGAGAGTGTTCCCGCGGGGAATATAGTAGTTCCTACTAGTCTTTCGGGAAGATTGACGCCCCGCACCTCCTCGTGGCTGCGGGGAGCGGTTCAGCGCGTCCAGAAGCCGTCGGGGTCGAACGTCCGGATGAGTTCGAGTTCCTCCGCGGTGGGTTCGGCGGTGGTCTCGACCGGGCCGCCGGCGTCGCCCGCGCGGTCCGCCCGCGTCCTGAGGTCCCACGGGAAGTCCTCGCGAATCTCGTCGAGGCTCACTCCGGGGTGACAGCTCTTCACGTACAGTTCGCCGTCGTCGAACCCGAACGACGCCTTCGTCGTGACGAGCGCGCTCGGGCCGCCGCCCGGGAGCCCTTCGCGCTCGCGCCAGTCGCCGCCCTCGCCGTGGCCGGGGCTGGTGACGTACTCGACGCGCTCGACGAAGCGACGGGGTTCGTGCGCCATCAGCACGACCGTCCGGTCGGCCATGCAGGCGATGTCACAGGCCCCACCGCTACCCGGGAGACGAATCGCTCGCTCGCCCGCGTGGACGCGCGTGGTGTTGAGGTTCCCGTACCGGTCGATCTCCGCGCCGCCCAGGAAGCCGACGTCGATGTCGCCGCGGGCGAGTCGCCCCATCACGTCGAGCATGCCCGTCGTCGACACCGCGCGGTTCAGATTCGGGAGGTCACACATCGTGTGGATGAAGCCCTCCGCCGCGTCGCCGCGGACGACGCCGCTCTCGAACACCGACGTCGCGTTCGGCGCGTGCGTGCTGACCGCGACTTGGAAGGCGATGAGCGGCAGGCGCATCCCGACGAACGCCACGTCCCCGTCGGCGATTTCGCGGGCGGCCGCGCTCACCATCAGTTCCCTCGCCGTGTACTCCCCGTCGTCGACCGACGCCTCACTGGCCATAGGTCACCTCCGCGGCCGTCGTCGGTTCGTCGATGGAGAGGTCCCGGTCGACCTTCTCCACGTAGGCGGCCCGGTCGTCGACGCCGAACACCCACTCGTCGAGCCACGCCTCGGCGTCGTCGGGGTCGCGGGTCGCCTCGGCGTACGCGAGGTAGAAGTCGTTGTCGCGGTGGTACCGCCCGGCGAGCGGCGAGGGGTGCGCGCCGAAGGGAACCTCGACCACGGCGTCGACCTGTTCGCGGGTGATGCGGGTCCGACTCGGGTCGCTCGTGACGACCGACTCGTCGACGACCTCTTCGGTGGTGACGACGACGTGGTCGGCCGCCCGGACCGCCTCGTAGGTGACGCCGGTGTTCCCCCAGAGGTGGGCGTCGCCGGCCGGGGAGGCGCGCTGGACGTGGACCAGCGTCCAGTCGGGACGTATCGCGGGCACCTGGACGATTCGCTCGCCCTCGAAGGGGTCCTCCGTGACGCGGAACTGCGGTTCGGCGGCGATGTCGCTCCCGAGCAACGAGCGCGTCGGGAGGTACGGGACGCCCAGTTCGGCCGCGTGGAGCGAGAGCGCGATGGAGAAGTTCGAGTGGTTCTCCACCTCGACGTCTCCGCCTTCGACCGCCCGACGGTAGTTGTAGCCGCTCCCGGCACTGACGTTTCCGACCCACGCCGCACGCACCCGGGAGACGAGTCCCGCCCCCACGAACTGGTCGAACAGGATGTCGCTGATGGGGCCGACGAGCGTCAGGTCGCCGGTCCCCTGCCTGATGAGTTCGTGCCCGGCGGCGGTGGGAATCGCGTGCTCGAGCGCCAGCCCGGCGGCGACGGTGCTCCCCCGGTCGATTCGGCCGATGGCCTCGGCCATGCTGGTCGTCTTGTCTGCCGGCATGGCACAGACGCCGCGGGCAGTCCTCATAAATCCACGCCCGCCGGCAGCGTAGCGCACCCGCTCGCCTGCGGCGCGTTCGTGCCCACTTCGACGGGTCGCCGGCCGGGTCGTGTCCGGTGCGAGACCACCCTGCAAAGCTATAAATCCCCAGAATAATAGTGACACAGCATGAAGGACAGGGTGTACTTCGAGAGACGTAAGTTCCTGAAAGTAACCGGTGGTGTCGCCGGCCTCGGGCTCCTGGCAGGGTGCTCGGGCGGTGGTGGCGGTGGAGACGAGGGCGGCAGTGGCGGCAGCGACGGCGGTAACGGTAACGGCGGCAACGGCGGAGACGGCAGTGACGGAAACGGCGGCGACGGCGGCGGCGACGACGGCACGAGCACCAGCGAGGGCGGCGACGGAGGGTCGAGTGGCTCCATCGTCGTCGGTGCGCTCCAGCCCCTGTCCGGTCCGTTCACCCCGTGGGGCAACGCGCACAGGGCCGGCCTCTCCTTCGCCGTCGAGGAGATCAACGCCGACGGCGGTGTCATGGGTCGGAACCTCGAAGTCGTCGAGACCGACACCGGCAGCGACGCCGCGTCGGCCGACTCGAGCTTCCGTCGGTTCGTCGAACAGGAAGACGCCGTGGCGGTGACCGGCCCCGTCTCTTCGGACGTCGGCATCCGGACGGCACGCACCGCACAGGACCTCGAAGTCCCGCTGTTCCTCCACATGTCCGGCTCGAACGAGGCCATCACTCCGGAGACGACCTACACGTTCCGGGTCGGGCTGCTCCCGGCCGCGACGACGATGCAGGCGCAGGCCGCGTTCGTCGAGGAGGCCGGCTACACGAAGGTCGGCGCAATCATCGGCGACTACGCGTGGGGGCGGTCAGTGGAGGCCGGCATCCAGGAGAACTTCGGCGTCGAGGTGGACATCCGGGCCGCGCCGGTCGGTGCCAGCGACTTCCGGTCGTTCATCCGGCAGTTCCCACAGGACCTCGAGATGATGGTCGCCACCGGACACCCGCCGGGGTCGCTCTCCATCGCGACCCAGTTGAACGAACTCGGCTACAGTCCCGAGGTCGTCACCGGACCGAGTTTCCCCCCGGGCGTCATCGCCGGCGCGCTGGGTGACCTCGCGTTCGAGGGCGGGTTCACCCACGTCCACAACACGGACGTCTACTCGGACGAGTTCGCCGACGTCGCCCAGCGGTTCGGCGAGGAGCGGGGGGCACAGTTCGACACCCACACCGCGTACGGCTACGTCACCGGGAAACTCCTCGCGGCAGCCATCGAGGAGGCGGGGTCGACCGACCCGACCGCCATCGCCGACGCCACCCGCAACATCGAGTTCGACACGCTGTTCGCCAACCCCATCCAGTACTCCGAGAACGGCGAACTGGCGAACCAGGTCCAGATATACAGCCAGCTCACGCCCGAGGCGCCGTCGTACTACCCCGACGGGGACTTCGGCTTCGAAGAGCAGTTCCGCACCGACGCGCTCCCGGCGCTCGCCCCGGAGGAGTGAACTGAGCCGAGTCGGCGGCCACCGTCGTCGGGACGGCGCACTCACCCGGCGGCCGCTCTCTCACCGGCGGTCCCGCCATCGACGGCCGCTCCACCCTGCACCCGCACGGCCGACGGTCGTGAGTTCCGAAAGGTATAGGTCACTCACCGCATCTCGTATGAGCAACTCATGGTAACGGTCAGCACACTGCTGGGGGTCGCGGTCGACGGCCTCGCGTTCGGGGTGTTCCTCGCCCTGCTCGGCGTCGGCATCACGCTCGTCTTCGGTCTCGGTGAGGTGCTCAACCTCGCCATCGGCGCGTTCGCCGTCCTCACGGTCCTCGTCGCCACGGTGGTCGTCAACGCGGGACAGGGACTCGTCGTCGCGTCCGTCGTCGCACTCGTGACAGTCACGGCCTTCGGACTCGTGGTCGACCGGACGCTCCTCTCGCTCGTCTACCGCTCGGAGGGTGAAGAACGCATCCTCCTCGGCATCTTCACGACGCTCGGACTCACCGTGTTGCTCGACGGCGTCCTCATCAACTTCTTCCCCTCCCGGTACACGCTCCCGCTGAACGTCGGCACCGTCTCGTTCGGCGGCGCGATTCTCACCGGGAGTTCGCTCGCCGTCATCACCATCGGCGTGGTCGTCCTCGCCGCGCTGTTCGCCTTCCTCCGGGGGACGTTCCTCGGGAAGGCGACCCGGACGGTGTTCCAGGACGAACGCGGGGCCCGCCTCGTCGGGGTGAACCCCCGCAAGATACGCACGCTCATCTTCGTCCTCTCGGCGGCCGTCGCGGGCCTCGGCGGCCTCGTCTTCGCCGTCGGGTCGGCGGTGTCGGTCGCCAGCGGCTTCCAGTTCACCACGTTCGCGCTCATCATCTCCATCGTCGGCGGGGTGCGGAGCCTTGTCGGCGCCGTCGCCGCCGGCGTCCTCCTCGGTCTCGTCAACCAGTTCGCCAACTTCTTCGTCGGCTCGTACATCGCGACGATCATCCTCTTCACGGCAGCCATCGTCGTGCTGCTGGTCCGCCCGGAGGCGATCTCATGAGCGGTCGTCCCTCCTTCGGCACCGAGGCGCGGAACGTCCTCCTCGTCGCCGCGGTGTTCGCCCTCGCCCCGCTCCCGGTGCTCGGGAGCAGCTACTACGAGAGCGTCCTCGCACACCTAGTCCTCATCGCGCTCCTGGCGGTGGCGCTCAACATCGTCTTCGGCCACACCGACCAGCTGTTCCTCTTCGTCGGCGGCCTCGCCGGCCTCGGCGCGTACGGGACGGGCCTCGCGGCCGACGCGCTCGGCGTCTCCGCGTGGCTCACGCTCCTGCCGGCGGCGCTCCTCTGTGGTCTCGTCGGCCTCGCCGTCAGCTGGGTCGCCGCCAAGCGGAACTTCACCGTGGTGCTCATCTCCATCCTCACGCTCAACCTCCAGCTCGTGTTCACAGAGGTGTTCGTCGGCGCACGCGACATCACCGGCGGCTCCACCGGCTTCCCCTTCGAGTACTTCTCGCTCGACGTGGTCGCCGACGCCGTCGGCGTCGGGGAGAAACTCGTCCTCTACTACCTCGTCGTCGTCCTCTTGGTCGTGACGCTGTTCGTCTACCTCTCTCTGGTCCACTCCAAGTACGGCGTGGCGTTCGACGCCATCCGCGAGGACGAAGTCGCCGCCGAATCCATCGGCATCGACGTCGTCCGGTACAAGACCATCGCGGGCTTCGTCGGCGCGTTCCTCATCGGCCTCATCGGCGCGTTCTTCGCCCGGGAGTCCGCGTACATCCTCCCCGGGAGCTTCACGTTCCTCGCCGTCGACGTTATCGTCCTCATCGTCCTCGTCGTCGGCGGCCTCCGCACGACGCTCGGCCCGGTCGTGGGTGCGACCATCGTGGTCGTCATCGAGGAGTTCCTCTCGTCGGCACAGAGTCTCCAGTCGTGGCGGACGGCCATCTTCGGCGCGCTCCTCATCGTTCTCTTCCTCTACTTCCGGCGCGGCGTCGTCCGCTCCGTCCGTGAGACGCTCGACACCCTCGGCGTGATGGACAGGAAGCGAGAGGGCGGCAGCGGTGGCGACCCGGCGACGGACGGCGGCCGCTGACGCCGACCGCTGCTCTCTGCCGCCGGTCTCGTCGACGCGCACCTCCCTCTCACCGTCCACCTCTCGTTGCCCACCTCTCGCTTCGGTTCACGTTCCCGGGGCCTGAGAACGGGGGGTGCGTTCATCCCACTGGCCGCCGAACGAGGGCCTATGTCCAGTGACGACCTGACAGAGGCTCGTGGCACCCAGATGCCCGACGAGGAGACCGACGCGTTCCTCCGTGAACAGGGGTTCGGCGCGCTCGCGCTCTCGGACGGCGGGCGGTCGTACGCCGTCCCCGTCTCCTTCGGCTACGACGAAGAGCGAGAGCGCTGTTACTTCTCGCTCGTCCGGTTCGGTGACGACAGCGAGAAGCTCCGGTTCGCCGAGACGACGACGTCGGCCGCGCTGCTCTGTTACGCCGTCGAGTCGCGGTTCGAGTGGCGAAGCGCGGTGGTCCGCGGCCCGCTCGAACCAGTTCCGGAAGACGAGCGCGACCACGTCGAGTCCGTGATGGACGACAACGCGTGGTTCCCCAGCCTCTTCCCGCCGTCGGAGCCCATCACTGCCGTCGAACGGGTCGCGCTCGTCATCGAGGAGGTCTCGGGCCGCCACTCCGGCTAGCGCTAGAGGTACGCTTCCTTGATGTGGTCCGACTCGAGGAGGGCACGTCCGGTGTCCTCGGTGACCATCTCGCCGTTCTCGAGGAGGTACGCACGCTCGGCGAGCCCGAGCGCCTTGTGGACGTGCTGTTCGACGAGGAGGACGGTGACCTCGTCGCTGATGGCTTCGATCTTCTCGAACACCCGGCTCGTGATCTGTGGGGCGAGCCCCTCGCTCGGTTCGTCGAGCGCGAGGATCTTCGGGCGAGCCATCAGCCCGCGACCGATGGCGAGCATCTGCTGTTGCCCGCCGCTCATCGACCCCGCCCGCTGGTCCTGCCGCTCTTCGAGGATGGGGAACAGTTCGAACACCTCCTGCATCGTCTCGCGGAGGGCCGCACGCTTCGTGTACGCGCCCATCTCGAGGTTCTCGCGGACGGTCATGTCGCCGAAGAGGTTGCGCTCCTCGGAGACGTGGACGAACCCGCGTCTGACGATTTCGGAGGGGTCCATGTCGGCGACGTCCTCCCCCCAGGCGGTGACGCGCCCGTCGTCGACCGGGTGGAGGCCGGACATCACTCTGAGGAGCGTCGACTTCCCCGCGCCGTTCGGGCCGACGATGGCGACGACGCTGTCCTCCTCGGAGACGGCGAACGAGAGGTCCCACAGCACCTGGATGTTGCCGTAGGAGACGTCGATTTCGTCGACGTCGATCACGCTTCGTCCCCCAGATACGCCTCGATGACCGTCTCGTTCGCCCGAATCTCCTTGGGGGTACCCTCCGCGACGAGTCGCCCGCTGTTCAGGACGATGATGCGGTCCGCGACGCCCATGATGGCGTCCATGATGTGTTCGATCCAGAAGACGCTCACGCCGCGGTCGTCTCGGAGGCGACGGATAGTCTCGGTGAGTTTCGCGATTTCGCCCGGGGTGAGTCCGCTCGCAATCTCGTCGAGGAGGAGGAGTCGCGGCTCCGACGCGAGCGCCCGCGCGAGTTCGAGCTGCTTCTTCTGGGCGATGGGGAGGTTGCTGGCGAGCGTGTCGGCCTTGTCCTCGAGGCCGATGAACGCGAGCGCCTCCCGACCTCGTTCTTCGGCCTCCTCGGTCGACGGGGACGAGTCGGACCCGAACAGCGCGCCGGCCGCCGCGTTCTCCAGGACGGTCATCTCGTCGAACACGCGGACGATCTGGAAGGTCCTGACGAGCCCCCGCCGGGCGATGAGGTGGGTGTCGAGGCCGACGATGTCGGTCCCGTCGAACTCGATACTCGCGCCCGGTTCGGGGCCGTGGACGTTCGTGATGGTGTTGAACAGCGTCGTCTTGCCGGCACCGTTGGGACCGATGAGGCCGACGATCTCCCCGTCACCGATGTCGAAGCTGACGTCGTCGACCGCGACCAGCCCCCCGAACTCCTTGCGGAGGTCGGTCACTGATAACATGATACTCAGAGTCCGCGCCAGCATTATAACGCTTTCTCGATGTCCGGTCGACGCCGCGACGCGAGCGCGGCACCGTTCGGCCGATCTCGTCCGGGCCGACACCGGTCGGCCGCCGTCACCCGGGCCGCCGCCGGTCGGTCGCCACCGGAGTCGTCGTGGTCCACACGCTTTTCTACGCTGGCCGCGACGGGAGAGCCACGATGGGCGATGCGTACCTCATCGGGGCCGGGCAGTCGCCGTTCGGGTCGTTCCCGGACGAGACGTACCGGTCCCTCTTCGACACCGCGTTCGACCGCTGTCTCGCGAGCGTCGACGGCGCCGTCGAACCCGCACAGATAGAGGAGGCGTTCGTCGGGACGCTCGGCGTCGGCGGCCGGCAAATCGGCCTCAGCGGCCCCGCCGTCACCGAACACCTCGGCCTCCACGGCGTCCCGACGACCCGCGTCGAGAACGCCTGCGCCTCCAGCGGCTACTCCCTCCGGAACGCCGTCGCCACGGTGCGGGCGGGGATGGCCGACCTCGTCCTCGCCGGCGGGTACGAGGTGATGACCGACACGAGCGGCGACCACACGAAGTGGTGGCTCGGCGTCTCGGGGGAGACCGAGTGGGAGCGCCTGTCGGGGACGACGTTCGCCGGCGTCTACGCACAGATGGCGAGCGCGCACATGGCTGAGTACGGCACCACGACAGAGGACCTCTCCCGGGTCGCCGTGAAGAACCACGCGAACGGCGCGCAGAACCCCGACGCCCACCTCGGCTTCGAGTGCTCGCTCGAGGACGCGATGAACGCGCCGAGCGTGGCCGACCCCCTGAACCTCTACCACTGCTGTCCGACGACCGACGGCGCGAGCGCCGTCCTCGTGGCGAGCGAAGCGGTCGCCCGCGACCTCTCGGACGAGCCGATTCGAATCGCGGGCGTCGGGGCGGCCAGCGGTCGGGTCGGCCTCTTCCAGCGGCCGTCGTTGACGTCGATTCCGGCGACGCGGACGGCCGCCGAGCGGGCCTACGAGGAAGCCGGAGTCTCGCCCGAACACCTCGACTTCGCGGAGGTCCACGACTGCTTCGCAATCGCGGAACTGCTCGCGTACGAGGACCTCGGCTTCTGTGCCCCCGGCGAGGCCGGGACGCTGCTCCGGGAGGGCCGCACCGACCCCGACGGCGACCTGCCGGTGAACACCAGCGGCGGTCTCAAGTCGAAAGGTCACCCCATCGGTGCGACGGGGACGGGCCAGGTGGTCGAGGCGTTCAAGCAGTTCCGCGGGACCGCCGCCGTCCAGACCGACGACCCGCAGTACGGCCTCGCTCACAACGTCGGCGGGTCGGGCGGTGGCGTGACCGTCCACGTGTTCGAGCGGGCGTCGGAGGTGGGGTCGTGACCGCCAGCGAGGGGGCGCGAGGCGTCGTCGCCGCGGGCGTCTACCTCCCGCGTGCCCGTGTCACGAGCGAGGCCGTCCGCGAGGCCTGGGGCACGTTCGCGGGCAAGGGTGTCGACACCACGGCCGTTCCCGCGGGCGACGAGGACGCGCTGACGATGGGCGTCGCCGCCGCGCGCCGCGCCCTCGACAACGCCTCCCTCGACCCCGCAGGCGTGACGACGGTGGCGTTCGCGACGACGACCCCGCCGCTCGCCGAGGAGGGCCTCGTCCCTCGCCTGGGGAGCGCGCTGGGCCTCACAGCCACCGTCAGAGGCGTCCACCACGGCCAGCACACGGCCGCCGGCGCGGACGCACTCGAGACGGCGCTCTCGGCGAACGGCCCGGCACTGGCCGTCGTCGCCGACGCGCCGACGGGTGACCTCGGGGGGAACGACCACGCGATGGGTGCCGGGGCGGCCGCCTTCGTCGTCGACGACGACGCGCCCGTCACCGTCCGCGCTCGCGGGACGGCGACGGACGAGGCCCCGGGCCTGCGACTCCGCGAACCGGGCGGCGAGACGACGTCGCTCGACATCACGAGCTACGAGCGGCAGGTGACCCGCGAGACGGTCCGGCGGGCCGTCGCGGCACTCGACGTCGACCCCGACGACGTCGACGGGGCCGCCGTCCACCAGCCGAACGGGTCGCTCCCGTACCGCATCGCGGGCGAGGCGGTTCCGACCGCCGCGGTCGGTGCGGGCCTCGTGGTCGACCGAATCGGCGACGCCGGCGCGGCGACCGTTCCGGTCGGCCTCGTCGCCGCTCTCGAAGCGGCCGACGGCGTGACGCTCGCGGCGTTCTTCGGGAGCGGTGCCAGCGCCGTCGCCGTCGCCTTCGAGGGCAGCCTCGACACGGACGAGGCGGTGACCGTCGACGCCGACGAGCGTGAGACGGTGAGCTACGTCGCGTCGCTCCGCAAGCGCGGCCTCCTCGGCGACGGCGACGTCGCCGGCGGCGGGGCGAACGTCTCGCTCCCGAACTGGCGGCGAACACTGGAGAGCCGGTACCTCCACACGGCCGGCCGGTGTCCCGACTGTGACGCGCTCTCGTTCCCCGGCGAGGGGGCCTGCGACGCGTGTCACGCCCGCGTCGAGTTCGAGCGTGTCCCGCTCGCAGACGAGGGGACCGTCGCAGCCCGGACGGTCATCGGCCACGGCGGTGCCCCGCCGGAGTTCGTCGACCTCCAGCGGCGCGAGGGAGCGTACGGGGCGGTGCTGGTCCGCCTCGACGCACGCTCGGGTGGGGGGTCCGTCGTCGTCCCCGCCCAGGTGACCGACTGCGACCCCGGCGCCGTCGCCGTGGGTGACACCGTCCGGACGACGGTCCGCCGAATCTACACGCAGGAGGGCGTCCCTCGCTACGGGGCGAAGTTCGTGCCCGTAGAGTCGATGGAGGTGAGACAGTGACCACTCGCACCGACCGCCCCCACGACCGCGTCCGCGTCGAGTACCGGAGCGACCGGGTCGCGTGGGTCGTCCTCGACCCGGAGGAGGGTTCGGCGAACAGCTTCACCACTCTCGTCGTGGACGCGATGCGTGAGGGGGTGGAGGCCGCGGCCGAACGCGCACGGGTCGTCGTCCTCCGCGGCGAGGGCGGGTTCGCCGTCGGCGCGGACCTCCGTCACCTCCGCGAGCAGGCACCCGGCGCCCGCTCGGCGACGGTCGACGACATCGTCTCGGCGTCGAACGACCTCGTCACCGCCATCCGGTCGGCGCCCGCGCTGGTCGTCGCCGCGGTCACCGGCGTCGCTGCCGGCGGCGGCTTCGGCTTCGCGCTCGCCTGTGACCTCGTCGTCGCCCACGAGGAGGCGCGGTTCGACGCGGCCTACGCGCGCATCGGCCTGACCCCCGACAACGCCACGCCGTTCTTCCTGGCCCGACTCCTCGGGCCGTACCGCGCCCGGGAGGTCCTGTTCGCGCCCGACCCCCTCTCCGCCCGGGAGGCACAGGACCTCGGCCTCGTCTCGGCCGTCTTCGACGGGTCGCCGGCGGCGTTCGACGACGACGTCGCGGCGTTCGTCGCCCCGTTCACCCGGTACCCCTCGTCGCTGGTGAGCGAGACGAAGGCGCTCGTCGACAGCGCCCTCGGGACCGACCTGGAGACGCACCTCGGCCTCGAGCGCGAGGCGGTCGTCGCGGCGAGCGAGAGCGACCGCTTCGCCGAGGGCCTCGACGCGTTCTTCGACCGGCGCGACCCCGACTGGGCCTGAGGTCGGTCCGGCCGGACGCGCCCGGACACCCACGATGCGAAGCTATTTGCACGCGCTCGAAGTCGTACGTCCATGGCAACCGAACCCGTGACGCTCGACGTCTCCGGGGGCGTCGCGACCGTGACCATCGACCGTCCCGAGCGGAAGAACGCTCTCTCCGCAGCCGTCGCCGAGGGCCTCTCGTCGCACCTGTCGGCCCTCTCCGAGCGCGACGACGTCCGCTGCGTCGTCGTCACGGGGGCGGGCGGGGCGTTCTGTGCCGGCGGCGACGTCGAGCGGATGCGCGAGCGGGCCGACTCCGACGCGCCGGTCGACGACCACGTCCGCGAACTCCAGCGGACCGTGAGCCGGGGGGTGGCGAGCGTCGCCACCTGTCCCCACCCGACAGTCGCTCGCATCGACGGGCCGGCGGTCGGCGCCGGCGCGACGCTCGCCATCGCCTGCGACCTCCAGGTCGCCTCCGACTCCAGCGTCGTCGGCTTCTCGTTCCGCGGCGTCGGACTGAGCGTCGACTCCGGTGCGTCGCACCTCCTGCCACAGACCGTCGGCGTCAACACCGCCAAGCGCCTCGTGTTCACGGGCGAACTCCTCTCGGCGCGGGAGGCGCAGGACCTCGGACTCCTCACGCACGTCTTCGCCGACGACGCGTTCGACGCCCGGGCCGACGACGTCGTCGAGACGGTCTCGACGGGGCCGACCGTCGCGCTCCGACACGCGAAACGACTCCTCGACGAGGGAGCGCGAAAGCCGTACGAGCAGGCGGTCAGGGACGAGGCCGTCGCGCAGGGACTCGTCTACGACTCCGAGGACCACGCGGAGGGGGTCGCGGCGTTCCTGGAGAAGCGCGACCCGGAGTTCGAGGGACACTGAGCCGTCACGGCGCCCGTCGAGAGACGCCTCGGTCGCGCCTCGGTCGAGCCGCGTCACAGGCCGGAGCGCGCGGGTTTTTATGCCCTCCGCGTCGTGGGTAGAGGACGATGCAAGTGTGTGTACTCGGTGCGGGGACCATGGGTCACGGCATCGCGCAGGTCGCCGCGATAGCCGGCCACGACGTCCGACTCCGCGACCTCGAGGAATCGTACGTGGACGACGGACTGGCGGCCATCCGTTCGAACCTCGACGGCGGGGTCGACCGCGACAAGTTCAGCCGGGAGACGGCCGACGCGGCGTTCGACCGCATCGAGGGGTTCACTGACCTCGGCGCGGCGGTGTCGGGAGCGTCGCTCGTCGTCGAGGCCGTCCCCGAGGACCTCGACCTCAAGCGGGAGACGTTCCGCGACGTCGAGGAACACGCGGGGGCGGAGACGGTCGTCGCAACCAACACCTCGTCGCTGTCGGTCACGGAAGTCGCGAGCGTCCTCGACGACCCGACGAGAGCCGTCGGCCTCCACTTCTTCAACCCGGTCCACATCATGGGACTCGTCGAAGTCGTCCTCGCCGACCAGACCGACGCCGACACCCGCCGGTTCGCGCTGTCGTTCGTCGACGACATCGACAAGACGGCGGTCGAGGTCCGCGACACGCCCGGCTTCGCCTCCTCCCGACTGGGCGTCGCGCTCGGCTGTGAGGCCATGCGGATGGTCGAGGAGGGCGTCGCCTCCGTCGACGACATCGACGCCGCGATGGAACTGGGCTACCGCCACCCGATGGGGCCGCTCGAACTCACGGACGTCGTCGGCCTCGACGTCCGTCTCGACATTCTCGAATACCTGCGGGAGGAACTCGGCGAGCGCTTCCGCCCCCCGCAGGTGCTCAAGCGGAAGGTCCGCGCCGGACACCTCGGGAAGAAGAGCGGCGAGGGGTTCTACGTCTGGGAAGACGGTGAGGCGGTCCGCCCAGCCGACGCCGACGGGAGGGGCGAATGACCGACGAGCCACACGCCGACGACTGTGACCTCGTTCGGTTCGCGCTCGACGACGGCATCGCCCGGGTGACCATCGACCGACCCGACGCGCGGAACGCGCTGAACGCACAGGTCCGCACCGAGTTGAAGCGCGTCGTCGGTCGTATCGCCGACAGCGACGTTCGCGTGGTCGTCCTCACCGGCGCCGACGAGGCGAAGGCGTTCGTCGCCGGCGCCGACGTCTCCGAACTCCGCGAGCGCGACACGTTCGAACAGCGCGAGGCGAGCCGACGGCCGCGGGTGTACGAGGCAGTCGCCGACCTCCCGCAACCGGTCGTCGCCCGCCTCAACGGTCACGCCCTCGGGGGCGGCTGTGAACTCGCGCTTGCCTGCGACGTCCGCGTCGCTCACGAACGCGCCAAACTCGGCCAGCCTGAGATCAACCTGGGTCTCATCCCCGGCGGCGGCGGCACCCAGCGGCTCCCCCGACTGGTCGGGGAGGGACAGGCGATGCGGCTCATCCTCACCGGCGAACTGGTGTCGGCTGAGGAGGCGCGGGAACTCGGCCTGGTCGACGTCGTCTGCACGGACGAGGAGTTCGACGAGCGCGTCGACGACATCGCCCGCTCGATGGCCGACAAGTCCCCGCTGGCGCTCGAACTGGGCAAGGAGGCCATCAGGGCGAGCAGCCGGCTCGGGCTCGAAGACGGCCTCGACTACGAGGCCAACCTGTTCGTCCAGCTCTTCTCGTCGCACGACAAGAACGAGGGCATCGACGCGTTCTTCGAAGAACGCGACCCCGAGTGGGAAGGCCGGTAGCCGGGTTCGTCCCCGCCTTACGGCTCGCTCATCCGGAGGACGGGTTTGATGGTGTCGCCGGACTCGGAATCCTCGACCGCCTGTTCGATGTCCTCGAAGTCGTAGTAGGTGACGAGTTCGTCGAACGGGAACTTCCCCTGTCTGTACAGTTCGATGAGGTCCGGGATGAACTGCTGTGGGTCGGAGTCGCCCTCGACGATGCCGGTGATGGTGCGGCCGAGGAGGATGAGGTTGTTCACGTCGTAGCTCGCCTCCGTACCCAGCGCCGGCGCGCCGATGACGCCGAGCGTCCCGCGGTGGGCGAGACTCTCGACCGCCTGCTCGGCCACCTGCGGGACGCCGGTGGTCTCCAGCGCGTAGTCGACGCCGCCGCCCGTAATCTCCTGGACGTGCTCGACGACGTCGTCGACCTCCTCGGGGTTGACGGTGTGGGTCGCCCCGAGATCGGCGGCCTTCTCCAGTCGATTGGACTTGAGGTCGACGGAGACGATTTCGGTACAGCTCTTGATGCCGGCGGCCATCACGGCCGACAGCCCCACGGAGCCGGCCCCGAAGACGGCGATCGACGACCCCGCCTGCGGGTCGAGCGTGTTGATGACGCCGCCCGCGCCCGTCTGGATACCACAGCCGAGCGGCCCCAGGAGTTCGAGGGGTACGTCGTCGTCTACCGGGACCACGTTGCGCTCGGTGGCGATGGCGTACGTCGCGAACGACGACTGGCCGAAGAACCGTCCGCTGATCTCGTCGCCCTCCTTCGAGAGCGGCGACGTGCCGTCTTTCGGGCGCGACCCGCCGAAGTTGTACGCGAAGAAGTCCTCGCAGTAGGCGGGGTGTCCGTCCCGACAGCTCGTGCAGGTGTGGTCGAAGTCGAAGCTCATCACGACCCTGTCACCCGGTTCGACGCCCGTGACGTCCGCGCCGACCTGTTCGACGACGCCCGACCCCTCGTGGCCCAGAACGGCGGGGAGCGGTGTCGGATACATCTGGTCGCGGACGATCATGTCCGTGTGGCACACGCCCGCACCAACGACCCGGACGAGTACCTCGTCGGCCTGTGGCTCCTCCAGGTCGACCGACTCGATCTCGAACGCCCCTCCCTCCTCTCTGACGACTGCTGCGTCTATCTGCATGCATCGACCTTCACGGAGCAGTCTAACATAAACATTCGGAACAGTCTCACCGGGCGTCGCTCGACCGGTCACTCCCGACGGTGTGGTCGTGGTTTCTCCCCCTCTCCGTTTCGCGTCAGCCGAGCGCCTGTTAGACAAAATAACTTGTAAATCTGAGATGTAGTAGAGTCGAGATACTCGACGCAACTCGTCAATACGCGTGTGAAATTGAATTTCGTCGTCGACAGTCGCATTACGGACGGTCAATGTGGAGAAATGAACTGCAAGCGGTGAAACGCTGATACAACCGAATATATCGGAACTGGTGAGTCGCTCACCGTCGTCACGCGGCCACGTGACGCGGAACCGAGTCGTCGGCGAGGTCAGGGTCGTCGACGCGTCCCGGCCTCCCGTCGCCTGTGTGGCGCGGGAACACGCAAACCCCATACGGTTGCCCTCCTAACCTCCGCGCATGCCAGAAGCTCCGCCGACTGACGAGGGCTGGTTCGTGCTCCACGACTTCAGAACCGTCGACTGGGACGCCTGGCGCGACGCGCCCGAACGGGAGCGGAGTCGCGCCGTCGAGGAGGGCGTCGCCTACCTCTCGGCCCACGAGGCCGTCGAGGACGCCGACGAGGGGGCCTCGGCGGTGTTCAGCGTCCTCGGGCACAAGGCCGACCTGCTCGTCCTGCACCTCCGCCCCTCGCTGGACCACCTCTCGCGCGCCGAGCGACAGTTCGAGACGACGGCACTCGCCGGGTTCACCGACCAGGTGACGTCGTACGTCTCCGTCACCGAAGTGTCGGGCTACGTCTCGGACGACTACTTCACCGGGGACGCCGAGGACATCGACGAGGGCCTCAGGCGGTACATCGAAGGGAAGATGAAGCCCGATCTCCCCGACGACGAGTACGTCTCCTTCTACCCGATGTCGAAGCGCCGCGAAGGGGAGGACAACTGGTACATGCTCCCGTTCGCCGAGCGCCGCGAGATGATGTCGACGCACGGCGACACCGGCCGGGAGTACGCGGGGAAGATCAAACAGATCATCTCCTCCTCGGTCGGGTTCGACGACTACGAGTGGGGGGTCACGCTCTTCGGTGCCGACCCGACGGACATCAAGGACATCGTCTACGAGATGCGCTTCGACGAGGTGTCGGCCCGCTACGGCGAGTTCGGGCGGTTCTACGTCGGTCGACGCTTCCCGCCGAACGACCTCGGTGCCTACCTCGCGGGCGAGTCGGTGCCGACGGGCGTGGAGGGAAACGACCATCCCCACGCCCACGACGCCGCGGGTGACCACCCCCACGGCGCCGACCACCCCTCGACCGGCGACCACGGCCAGCACGGCGGCGGTCACGGCCACGGCCACGGCGGCGGCGACCAGGAGAGCGCCGACGAGACCACCGACGACGCGGACATCCGGGGCGAACTCGACGACCTGAACATCTACGCCGGCAAACCGCACGGCGAGGACGTCTACGCGACGGTCCTCTACTCCGAGGCCGACCCCGACGACCTGTTCGAGGAGGTGGCCGGCCTGCGGGAGAACTTCGACCACTACGGCACGCACGTCAAGACCGCTGTCTACGAGGCCGCGTCGGTCGACAGGACCGCCGTCGTGAGCATCTGGGAGACGGGCTCGGCCGCCGAGACGGCCGCGGGGTTCCTCTCGGAACTCCCGGGGGTCGTCTCCCGCGCGGGCGAGGAGAGCGGCTTCGGCACGATGGGGATGTTCTACACGGTGAAACCCGACTACCGCGAGGAGTTCGTCGAGAAGTTCGACGTGGTCGGCGGCCTCCTCGACGAGATGGACGGCCACCACGAGACGGCGCTGATGGTCAACCGCGAGGACGAGAACGACATGTTCATCTCCAGCCAGTGGCGCTCGAAGGAGGACGCGATGGGCTTCTTCCGCTCCGAGGACTTCCGCGAGACGGTCCAGTGGGGCCGCGACGTCCTCGCGGACCGCCCGCGACATGTGTTCCTCGCCTGACCCCGTCGCCCGCCGCTCGTTCAAGCCGGCGACGCCGGGTTCTTATTCACTCCGACCAAGAGCCATCCAATGGCGGACTATCGTGCACTCGCCGAGCAGGACATCGTGGGACGGTGTGTCGTCCGTGACGCCGCGTTCGTCTACGTCAACGCGCGCTTCGCCGCACTCACCGGTTTCGACGGCGAGGCCCTCGTCGGCCGCGACCCGCACGACGTCTTCGTGGTCGATGGGGAGCGGAGCGACGGTGATGGCGGGGGTGGCGACGGAGGCTCCAACGACGTTCACACGTTTCTCGACGGCCGGCACCCGCCCCCGGACGCCGAACACAGCCACCGCCTGACCGTCCGCCGGGCGGACCGGTCGCCGCTCGAGACGACGGCCCGCTTCGCGCGCATCGAGTACCAGGGCGACCCGGCGACGCTCGTGGTCGTCGTTCCTCCCGCGTCGGCCCGGACCGACACCGGGTCGGTGCTTGAGCGGGCGACGGCCGACCTGGTCCGTGCGGCCGACCGCGACGACGTCTGCGCCGTCGCCGTCGAGGCGGCGTCGGACGTCCTCGGGTTCGAGGCCGTCGCCGCCTACGCCCTCGACCAGTCCGACACGCTCTCGGCCGTGGCGTCGACCGGGTCGACGGTGACGCTCCCGGCCACGCTCCCCACAGAGGGCGCCGTCTGGATGGCGTTTCTCTCCGACACCAGTCGCGTCGTGTCAGGTGAGGCGTGCGGACTCGACCCGGCCGTCGACCTGCTCGTCGCTCCGCTCGGTGACGCGGAACTCCTCGTCGCCGCCTCCGCGGCCACCCGTCCGCTCGACGCAGCAGTCGAACTGGTCGACCTCCTGGCGACGAACGTCGAGGCGGCGCTCGACCGGGTCCGCCGCGAGCGGCGTCTCGAACGACTCCACGAGGCGACCCGGGACCTCATGAGCGCCGAGACGGAGACCGACATCGCGGCGGTCGCTATCGACACGGCCACCGACGTGCTCCACCACGACATCTGTGGCGTCCACCTGTACGACGCCGACAGGGACGTGCTCGTCCCCGTCGCCGCGAGCGAGCGGACACGGACGTTCCTCGGGACCGACGGTGAACTCCCCGCGCTCGAACGGGGGGGGAGCCTCGCGTTCGACGCGTTCGAGACCGGAGAGACACACGTGTACGACAACGTCAACGAGGCACCGGGCGTGATGGATCCGGAGACGCAGCTCCGGAGCGAACTCATCGTCCCGATCGGTGGCCGGGGCGTCTTCCTCGCGGGGTCGGTCCTCCCGGCCCACTTCGACGAGACCGACGTCTCCCTGGCGAACGTGCTCTGTGCGAACGTCGAGGCGGCGCTCGACCGCGCCGAGCGCGAGGCGGCCTTCCGTGACCAGCAGGTGGAACTCGAAGAGCGAAACGACCGCCTCGACGAGTTCGCGTCCGTCGTCAGCCACGACCTCCGGAACCCGCTGAACGTCGCTCAGGGACGACTCGAACTCGCCCGCGAGGAGTGTGACAGCGAGCACCTCGACGCCGTCGCCGAGAGCCACGACCGGATGGCGGAACTCATCGACGACCTGCTCACTCTCGCCCGCCAGGGTCGTGGCCTCGGCGCCACCGAACCCGTCGACCTGACCGAACTCGTACTGACGTGCAGACAGGCGTTCGACGGGCTCGACGTCGACGTCGTCGACCGCCTGACCGTCGACGCCGACCGGAGCCGCCTGCGGGAACTCGTCGAGAACCTGCTCCGGAACGCGGCGGAGCACGCCGGCCCCGACCCGGCCGTCCGCGTCGGCGCGCTCGGTGCCCCGGACGACCCGACGGGCTTCTACGTCGAGGACGACGGCCCCGGCGTCCCCGAGAGCGACCGGGGGGAGGTGTTCGAGCAGGGCTACTCGACTGACCCCGAGGGGACCGGCTTCGGTCTCGCTATCGTGCGGGCCGTCGCCGACGCGCACGGCTGGGATGTCCGGCTGACCGACGGCGGAGACGGCGGTGCGCGCTTCGAGTTCCGGTTCGACGACAGCTGAGTCCAGCAGGCCGAGGCGACTCGCGTCCGGTTACTGTTCAGCCTGTTCGGGCGTCCCCATCTCCGGTTCGCCGGGCGCGTCGGCGCTGTCGAAGCCCGGCGGCTGTTTCTTGCCGCGGTCCTCGTGGAGCACGACGAAGCCGCCCGTGGTGGAGTCGGCACCGTAGATGCCACCGAGTGTGAACCCACGTTCGCGCACGGCCGTCCAGAACTGGATGCCGTCCTCCTGGTAGGCGTACCGCTCCTCGGGGTTCGACGGGTCCGTGACGTCGTGGACGCGGACGCCGCCCTCGTACCACGAGGAGTACAGCCGGTTGTTCGTCACGTCGAAGTTGTGCGACGTGCGGAACGCTCCGGGGACGTCCGGTGCTTCGATGGTCGCCACCTTCTCCGGGTCGCTGTAGTCGGTGACGTCCCACACGTCGATACCGCCGTAGACGCCGGGGACGTCGACCGTCTCAGCCTCGCCGTCGCCGTCGATGTCCCCGAGGCTGGTCTCGCCGGGGAACGTCTCCGCGCCGACGTACACGTGGTCGCCGTCCGGCGACGGCTGAACGTAGTGGGCGTTGCCCGGCGAGCCGTAGTACCGTTTGATGTACTCGACGTAGTTGTCGACGATGAGGCCACCGCTGTCGTCGAACAGGTTCGCCGGCTCGTCGGCAGAGGGTGCCTCGCCGAACTGTGCGACCAGTTGCGGGTCGGACTTGTCGCTCACGTCGGCGACGACGACGCCGGCATCCCAGAACGCCATGTAGAGGTAGTCGTCCTGGACGTACACGTCGTGGACGACGTTGGTGAGCGCGGGGCCGAACTCGGGGAAGTTGTCCGTGAGCGTGTACTGCCCCACCGACGTCGGCGCCTCCGGGTCGGTGACGTCGACGATGCCACACGCCGGGTTCGAGAAGCTCTCCAGCGTCAGATACGCGTACCCGTCCTCGAGGAACACGTTGTGGACGTGTGACCCGGCGTCGTACCGCGACAGTGGCTGTGGGCTCGTCGGGTCGCTCACGTCGTAGAATCGGAGGCCACCGGGGCTTCGGTTGTACGCCACACAGAGCAGGTCGCCCTCGACCTTCACGTCGAGGATGTCGGGCGTCTCCTCGGGGACGGTCACCTCGGCGACCGTCTCCGGCCGCCCCGGGTTCCGCCAGTCGGCGACGGCGAAGCCGTCACCCGTCGCGACGTACGCGTACTTGTTCTGTGTGACCAGTTCGTGAGAGTTGTCGACGGTCTGTTCGGCGAACAGGCGGAGGTCGTCGTCCGACCCCTGTCCGTTGTTGCCGTTGCCGTTGCTGTGGTGGTTGCCGGCAGCGGCCGTACCGATACTACCGAGGGTCAGTGCGCCCGCCCCGAGCGATTTCAGGACGGCACGCCGATGGAGGTTGGACATCGGGACCGTCCACCCCTACTCCGGCACGTGATATCAACTTTCATACACGTATAACGGACGGCGACTGTGCACGCGTTCGACACGTCAGTCCGGGAGCCGCCGGCACAGCGACCGACGGCCGCGCGTCTCGCCCCGTGCTACTCCAGTTCGACCTGGTCGACGAGTTCGTCCAGCGGGACGTCCTCGTCGCCACCGCCCGACAGCGCGTAGAGGACGATACCGATCAGTCCGGTCAGCAGGGTCACCGCGACCCACTTGCCGACACAGCGACCCCGCTTGCGCGCGTCGACGGCGACGAACGTCGCGAGGACGGCGTGGACGGCGACCGTGAGCTTCAGGAGTTTCGTCTTCGACATGGTCAGTCCCCCGCGGCCTGTTCGTCGACGCCCTCGAGGTCCGCGCCTCCCACGGAGGAGCGGAGCGAGTCCATCCCGTCGAAGCGGTCGACGCCGAAGTTCGTCTGGTACAGCGCTTCGACCCGCTCGAACTCCTCGTCGGACAGCGGTGGCGTCTCCTGGGCCTGCGACCACGCGGTGACGTCCTCCGGCGTGCGGAACGTCGGCGTGACGGCGGCCACCTCGTCGTGGGCGAGGAGCCACTGGATGGAGGCCTGCGCCATCGTCCGCTCCCCGTCACGTTCGAGGAAGCGCAGCGACTCGAGCTTCTCCCAGCCCGTCTCGTACCACTCCGAGGGGCGGTGGGCGCGGTGGTCGCCCTTGCCCAGTTCGGTGTCGGGCGTCACCTGCTCGTTCAACAGGCCCGAGGAGTGCGGGACGCGCGCCACCACGGAGGTGTCGGCGTCGTTCTCGCGGATGGTCTCGACGAAGTGCCGCCCGGGCGTCTGCTCGAAGACGTTGAACACCGTCTGGACCGCGTCGAAGTCGAGTTCGACCGCCCGGTCACCCTCGGCGAGCCAGCCGATGGAGGGGCCGAGCGCCCAGCCGAGCGCCTCGACCGTGCCTTCCTCGCGGAGTTCTTCGAGCGTCTCTACCACGTCCGGCGTCACCTCGTCGACGTTCGCGTTGTGCAACTGGAGGAAGTCGACGTAGTCCGTCCCGAGCCGTTCGAGCGAGCGGTCGACGGCGGTCCGAATCCACTCCGGCGTCACCTTCTTCGGGAGTTCGCCGTGGCCGGCCTGCGGGTTGTTGTAGAAGTCGTAGCCGATTTTCGTCGAGAGCGTCACCTCGTCGCGGCGGCCTTCGATGGCCTGCCCGACGAGTCGCTCCGAGTCGCCGTGACCGTACACGTCGCCCGTGTCGATGTAGGTGATGCCGCAGTCGAGGGCGTGGTGGACCAGGTCGACCGCCTGCTCCTCCGTCCGGTCGCCCCACCAGTCCGTTCCGACGACCCACGCGCCGAAGCCGACTTCGCTCACCTCGACCCCTGAGTCACCGAGTTCGCGGTGCTTCATACTCCTCCGTCGGGGTTGCGGCGACTTATACTGACTGCTGTCGCGCTCCAGACGGGCCGTGGGTCGGCTCTCCGCGCCGCCACAGAGCCCACCGCCGCTCGCGCCGTGGACCGACCTCGTTCTGTCACCGCCCGACGGTCCGGCCCCGTCACTCGGACTCGGCGGCACGTCACCGACGCCGCTCCGTCAGCCGTGCCCCGTCGCGCGGGCAGTAGTCGTAGCTGTCGTTCGTCGTCTCGAACCCACAGGTGGGGCACGCCCGAACCGACCGCTCCTCGCCTCCTCCTCGGCCACGGAGCAGGAACGGGACGAACGGCACGAACAGGAAGAACGCGAGCGTGTCGAACTGCCACCAGAGGACGACGCTCAGGAGGAGGCTGGCGACGAGTCCGGCGAGCGCGGTGACGGTGCTCGAACTGACCACACCCTCTCTCGGGGGCGCACGGACAAAAACCCGCGAACGCCGGTTCACGTCGCGTGCGCGCGGACGCCGCCAGCGCCGGCGTGCGTCCCACCACCTGCGTCGCCGTCGCGGCCGTTCGAGGCAAGCGTTTTTCCACCCGCCCGACGGAGACGGGCTATGAACCTGTCCGGACTCCGCGTCGCGACCCTCTCGCTCGGGGAGCGAACGTCGGAGCAGGAGGCGGCGTACGACTCCATCGGGGGTACCGCCGTCGACCATCTCGACCTCGCGGCTGTCGCCGGCGGCGACGTGCGCCTCGCCGACTACGACGTCTGCTGGTGGCACCGTGACCGCCCGCTCGACTGGGCCGACGACGGCGCGTCGACGCTCGCCGCCTGTGCCGACCCGCTCGCCGACGCTCTCTCTGCGGGGGGTGGTCTCCTCCTGACGCTGCACGCGCTCTCGGCCGTCTCCGAACTGGGGGTCGACCCCGTCCCGCCCGACGCGACGGGCCACGAGACGGCGCCCGCACAGGTGGGCTACCTCGCGAAGACGGTCCACCAGGAGCACCCCGCGTTCGAGACGTTCGACGGCCGCCGCATCTACACCCGCGCGGCGGACGCCGACACCGCCTTCGCCCGCTACGAGCGCGTCCTCCCGGCGCGGGGGACTGTCCTCGCCGCCGGCCTCCGCGGCGAGGACCTCCTCGTCGGACAGCACTCGCTCGTCGAGTGGCAGGTCGGCCCCGGCCGAGTGGTCGGGGCCGGCGTCGGCTTCTCGTTCGCCAACGCCCGCGACTTCGAGTGCGCCGCCGCACAGGAGCGACTCGTCGAGAACCTCCTCGTCGCCCTCGGGAGCGGCCGGTGCCCGGACTTCACCGACCGCCCCACCACCGGCGAGGGGTTCGAGCGACTCCGGGCGGCGCTCGCGGACGACCACCACCGCCCGCGCTACCACTTCGCCCCGCCGGCGAACTGGCTGAACGACCCGAACGGCCTCGTCCACCACGACGGCGTCTACCACCTCTACTACCAGTACAACCCCGCCGGCCCCGCCCACGGGACGATCCACTGGGGGCACGCGACGAGCGAGGACCTCGTCCACTGGACGGACCGCCCCGTCGCCCTGACGCCCGACCCCGCTGGTCCCGACCGGGACGGCTGCTGGTCGGGGTGTGCCGTCGACGACGACGGGACGCCGACGCTGCTGTACACGGGCGGGCGCGACAGACGACAGCTCCCGTGCCTGGCGACGGCCGCCACGGACGACCTCACCGAGTGGGAGAAACACGACGACAACCCCGTCATCGAGACGGTCCCGGACGACCTCCCTGTCCTCGCCACCGAGCACTGGGAGGCGGAGTTCCGCGACCACTGCGTCTGGCGCGACGGGGAGACGTGGTACCACCTCATCGGCTCCGGCGTGACGGACGTCGGCGGGACCGCGCTCCTCTACCGGGGGACCCGACTCGACGAGTGGGAGTACGTCGGCCCGCTCCTGACGGGTGACTGGGAGGGGGCCGGCCCGGTGTGGGAGTGTCCCGAACTCCTCGACTTCGGCGAGAAACAGCTCCTGCACGTCTCCAACTACGCGAGCGTCCAGTACTTCGTCGGCGAGGCGGACCTCTCGACGCCGGCGTTCACGGTCGAGTCCGAGGGGCGACTCGACTACGGCGACTTCTACGCGCCACAGACGATGACCGACGAGACGGGCCGGCGGCTCATGTGGGCGTGGGTGCCCGAGGCGCGCGGGGTCGAACCCCAGTGGGCGGCCGGCTGGTCGGGGCTCATGACGCTGCCGCGCGTCGTCGACCTCGACGGGGACGACCGCCTCCGACAGCGCCCCGCCCCCGAACTCGAGTCGCTCCGTGGCGAGGGGGTGTCAGAGACACGGGAACTCTCGCCGGACGAGCGGACGACGCTCCCGCTCTCGGGTAACGCGTACGAACTCGACCTGACCCTGCGCAGGACGCCGGGGGCGACGCTCGAACTGGTGCTGTTCGAGTCGCCGGCCCGCACCGAACGCACCGTCGTCCGGTGGGACGGTGACGAACTCGTCGTCGACCGCTCACAGAGCAGCCACGGTCACGGCGCAGAGGAGGGCGAACAGCGACTGCCGCTCGCCCGCGCGACCGACGACGCCGTCGACGAACACGCCCACGCCACCGACGGCGGGTCACGGCCCGGGGACGAACTCTCCCTGCGAGCGTTCGTCGACGGCTCCGTCGTCGAACTGTTCGCCGACGAGTCGCGGTGTCTCACCTCGCGGGTCTACCCCACCCGTCGGGACGCCGAGGGCGTCTCGCTCGTCGCCCGCGACGGGACCGTCTCGGTCGACGTCGACGCCTGGGAACTCGACGCGGCGTTCTGACGGCGGCGGGTCGCCCGCTCCCGCGGCCCTGGCCGCTCCTCCCTGCGCCCGTCGCGTCAGTAGCCGTCGCCGCCGCGAGCGTCTCCTCCCTCGCGGCGGCGGGCGACGCGCTCGTCCTCCGTCTCGGGGAGCGTCTCACCGTCCGTCGGCAGGTGGCCGTGGTCGAGCGTCCCGCGAATCCACGTGCGCCGCCCGTCGACGCCGAGTCTGAGCGTGGGCGCGAGCGTCCCACCGAAGCGCCGGAACTGCTCCGCCTCGCTCAGGTGCGCGACGTCGTCGAGGCTGGGGCGGTCGTAGTCGTAGTAGTTGAAGAAGGAGGTGACGAGTATCTCGTCCCGGTGGCCGTAGGCGAGCCACGAGTACGCCTGGAACGGGGCGTTCGAGGGGTTGGTCGCGACGAGGCCCGACCCGTTCAACGGCTCGTACTCGCCGAACAGCGAGTCGGCGGCGAAGCCGTACAGCGCGTCGTACCCGTCGAGTCCCGGCGCGAACGTGTGTCTGTGGCTGGCGACGAACAGGTAGTACGTCCCCTCCCGGTAGACGACGTGTGGCCGTTCGAGTTCCTGGTTGACACGGACGGCGTCGAGCAGCGGCGGCAGGAGTTCGCACTCGGTCGGGTCTTCCCGGGAGGCGCGGGCGATGCCGACGGAGCCGTTGAACTCCTGCTGGGCCGGGTCGCCGCCGCAGGCGTCCGACCCCTCGAGGACGGGGGTGTTGGCCTCGAACAGCACGTACGCCTCGCCCGTCTCGGGGTCCTCGAAGTACCACGGGTCGCGGAAGGTGTATATCATCCCCCGGGACTGCTCTTCGCGTTCGTACCAGGTGCCGTCAGGGTGGGCGAGCGACTCGTGGTGCCACGGCCCGTCGAAGTGGACGCCGTCGTCGACGCGAATCGAACCGCCGTGGGCGACGGCGAGGTGCTGTGTGTAGGAGAGTTCCGCCTCGTCGCGGACCCCCGCCGCGGTGTAGTACAGCCTCACGTTGCCCGTTTCGGGGTCGTACGTGGCAGACCCGGCCCACTGTCGAGAGCCCAGTGGCCCGCTCGCCCCGAAGGCGTCGCCACCGGGGGTCCAGTTCTGTCCGTCTGCAGAGTAGTAGAAGCGGTGGGTGGCGACGTCGTGACGTTTCCCGGGGAGGAGGTCGCTCGGTGCCGTCAGGGCGACGACGACGCGATAGCCGTCCACTTCCGCGACGTCGCCCTCGGGGGTTCGGAGCAGCCACGTGTCCCAGATGTGGTTGTCGGGGTCGGTCTTCTCCGTCGGCGGGTAGATGATCGGTGCGGTGTTCTCGTCGGTTCGTTCGAGTCGACGGACGTGGTCGCGCGTCCACCGGGACGGTTCGCGGTCATCCGCAGGGAGGCTCATCGGTACAGCGTCGACGACGCGAACGAAAATAGGTCACTACTTCGGTCGGCCCGCGACCCCGCTCTGACACGGCCTTCGCACATCCAAATCCATTTCATGGCTGACGGCTAATGACGGCTAATGACAAAGCGCCACGTGTCTCTTCCCCCCGAGGCCGAAGAAGGAGTCGACGCTTTCATCACCGAAGTCGACCAGCGACTCTCCTCCGACGAGGACATCTGTGCAGTGGTTCAGGACGTCCTCGTCGACCTCTTCGGCGACCGCGAGGCGTACGAGCGGTGGCAGTCGGGCAAGCCGGTGTCGGCGGCGACGCGCGTCCGACTGCAGGGGTACGACCCGTGCAACGCGACGCTCGAGTCGGAGTACTACGCCGAGAAGGACGAGCAGGCGTTCGAGAAGTCGAAGTACCTCCAGTGGCTCTGGCGGCAGTTCGACGCCACCCCGATGGCTGACAACGTCGCCTTCGCCCTGCGCTTCCGGTCGATGCTCGCCGAACACCTCTTCGAGAGCGTCGGGGAGAACTGCCGATTCTTCAAGGGCATCAGCTTCACCTACGGCCACAACATCTCCGTCGGCGACAACACGGTCATCCACGACGACGTCCACCTCGACGACCGCGGGAGGCTGACCATCGGCGACCGCGTCTCCATCTCCGACAGCGCCCACCTCTACAGCCACGACCACGACATCGTCGACCAGACGGCCGTCGAGAACTTCCACACTATCGTCGACGACGACGCCCGCGTGACGTACGACGCGATGGTCACCGCCGGCGCCCGGGTGGGGAAGAACAGCGTCGTCGGCGCGAAGTCCATCGTCCGTGGCGACGTCCCCGACCACCACATCGCCGTCGGGTCGCCGGCGAAGAGTGTGAAGATCAAGCCCGGCTGGGAGGACGTCGCCGAACCGCTGGAGGCCGGCGGCGAGAACCACAAGGCCGAGCGTCGAATCGACTACGACCTCCCGGACGACCTCGACGTCTTCGACGAGTTCGAGCGCGACGTCACGCCGCCGTCGAAGTCCGCACAGAACTCACAGTAGACTCCGGTCTCCGCCCGCCGGTGGCATCGTACGTCCAGCCGTGTCTTGCCCCGTCTCGTTCCGTCGTGTCTGAGACGTGCGTCCGGTCGCGCTTCGTCCCGCTCCTCAACGAGGGCTCCGTGAGCCGCGGCCGTCGCTTCGCTTCCGCCCCCAGTTCCGAAGAATCAAAGGGGCTTGGCACCGTATACCACACTGATGGACGTCTGGGGTTGGATTGCCGTCTACGCGGTCGGGCTGACGCTCCTCCAGCTGCTCGTCTACCGCTACCTGATGAACGGCGGGGGGTCGCTGACGCGTCGGGTGGGGACGCCGTTCGGCGACGGCGACGGGGACCGGGAGGCCTCGTGGATGGACGGGTCGCCCCAGTCGTCGGGCGACGACGACGGCACGGCCGGGCGCGACCGCCCGTCGTCACGCGGACTCGACGCCTGGCCGACGGAGCGCGCTCGCGCGTCCACCGACCCCCAGTCCCGGCCCCAGCAGACCGAGACGGAGGGTCGGCCCTGTCGGCACTGTGGCGCCGTGAACGAGGTGGACGCGACGTTCACCCGCTGTTGGAACTGCGCGCGAGAGCTGTGAGCCCGTGACTGCGACCGACAGGCCGCGGGCCATCGCTATCAACGTCGGCGCGAACACCACCCTCCCGGGGGTTCGCGGTCCGGTCTACCCCGACGGCCGGTTCGAGTACCTCCCGATTCCCGAACGGGAACCGACGCGTGAGGCGGTGCCGACGTACGCCGACCTCAACCCGCACCTCGCGTTCGAGATTCCGGAGCGGTTCCACGACCTCCCCGTCCACCTGGACCCCGCCTTCGCCGAGTATCCGCTCTGTTCGGCCTACACCTACGGCGACGAACACGGGGTCAAGGCCGGACCCCTGTCGCGACTCGCCCCCGGCGACTGGCTCTACTTCTACGCCACGCTCGCCCTCCACGGCGACCCGGACGACGCCGTCGACTGGGTCCTCCCCGACTGGGGAGCGTACCTCATCGGCGAGTTCCGGGTCGAACAGGTGGTGACGGGCGAGGGGTACGAGGCGCTCGCGCCGGACGACCGGGAACGGTTCGAGACCAACGCCCACGTCCGCCGGGACCCCTTCGACGCGAAGGTGCTGGTCGCCGGGACCGACGACTCGACCCTCTACGACCGGGCGGTTCCGCTGTCGGCACCGACGGGCGGTACGGACGCGAACGACGTCGTGACCGAGTTGTCGAACGACTCCGGGAAGGGACCGTGGTGGCGGCGACGGCTGTGGTTCGACGCCGACGCGACCGCTCGACTCCGAGCGCGCGTCGCGGCACACCGTTCGTGACGGCTTCTCGTCGCCGAGACTGTCGTGGCCTCGTGGACGTCCGCGAACCGTTAAGCCGTCCCCGAGCGTGTCTCCCGCATGGCACGACCGACGAGCGACACGCCCGGCGACGAACGCCACCGGTCCACCTCGGCTTCGAACGATACCGGGGACGCCACGGACCCGGACGGAACGTTCAGCGTCGACCGCTGGACGGTACAGGGACACGAGACGCTCGTCGCTCGTCGTCCGGACCGCGTCTCCGTCGAGTGGCGACCGACCCACCCGCGGTACTTCGGCGTCGACGTCGGCGACCGACTCAAGGACGCCGACGCGGACGTCTCGTCGCCGCGCATCGACGAGTGGGAGGTCACCGAGATTACTCCCGACCTGGTCGTCGGCGAGCACGTCAGGACCGGCGACCGGCGCGAGTTCGACCGCCAGCGCGTCGAGCGCGGACTCGTCGTCGGCAACTACGCGACGAACCTCTCGGACTTCGCGCGGGTCGTCGTCCACCCGGTCGGTAGCTGGGAGACGTACGACGCAGACGCAGACGCCGACACCGACGCAGACGCCGACACCGCTGGCGTGGTCTATCGTGGGCCTCCCTACCTGACGGTCGTCGCCCACGGCAACAACGGCGAGACGTACGGCCTGCGGTACCGGTACACCGACCCGGGGGACCCCGACTCGGTGACGCTGTGGGAGGAGGACGTCTCCGTCGGCGGACTCGACGCCGCCCTTCGCACGCGCCTGACGACGGCAGTCGAGGCGGCCCTGACTGCAGAGGGCTTCACCGTCGCGAAGGCGTGACGCCGGCCTCACCGCGTCGTCGAACGGCGACCGGGTCGTGACAGTGATTGTGAATTTGTCTGACGTAGACTTATCTCGTCGGACCCGGAGTGAAACGTATGACAGAGCGAGTGAGCCGCCGCCGTCTGCTCGCGGGGCTGGGGGCCGCGGGCGCCACCGCGCTCGCGGGCTGTTCGACCGCCGCGGGGTCGTCCACGTCGCGGCTCGCGTACGTCCGGGTCGCGAACTGGCACGAGAGCGCACACACGGTCCACGTCCTCGTCGAACGGGACGGCGACCTGGTCCACTGGTCGTCGCACGACCTCGCGGCACGCGACGGCGACATCACGACCCAGCCGATCGAACAGACGTGGGCGGACGAACAGGCCGAGTTCGTCGTCCGCGTCCGCGTCGACGACCAGCGACGGTGGAAGGTGTTCGACCTCGCGGGCCGCGAGGGCGACTGCTACGGCGTCGAGGCGCGCGTGAACGAACAGGGGAGCATCGGCGTCTGGTACGAGCAGGCTCCCCGGCAGTGCCGGACGTCGACGCCGCAACCCGCCGACTGACGGCTCTCGCACCGACAGCTTCCTGTGGCTCGCCGGAGTAGTTCGGCCGGTGACTCGACGATGACGCGACGGCGACGCTCCGACTCAGACTCCGACCCCGACCTCGGCGACACCGACCCCGACGACGACCGGTCGCTCGACGACCTGGTCGCGGCGCTCGCGTCGACGCTCCAGGAGACGGAGGAGGTGCCGGTGACCCCGTCGGCGAGCGTCTGGCTCGGAGAGGCACACGCAGTCGCGGCGGACCTCACTCGCGGGACGGTCGACGAGCGCGTGATCCACGAGCGGGTCGGTCACGTCCACCGGTTGCTGACGAACGCCGGTGACCTCGACAACGACGTGGCCGCGAGACGTGTCGACGACGCCGTGGCGCTCGCGACGACGATTCTGGCGCGAACCGACGATGCCGATGCCGATGCCGAGGACGAGCGCGAGCACGACGAAGGGAGTGGGAGAGCGCCGTGAGCGGTGGGTCTGCGACCGGTGCCGGCCTCGCCGTCGGGGCTGTCCTCACCGTCGTCGGACTCGTCGCCATCGTCGTCGGCGTCGTCGCGGCGAGTCTCACGCTCGGCGCTGGTACGCTCGCCGGCGTCGGACCCGGCGTCGCGGCGGCGGCCGTCCTCCTCGGCCTCGCGTTCCTCGCCATGGGCGGGACGCTGTTGTTCGGCCTCCGGTGAGGTGCGGAACCGACAGTCATTAGACGCCCCCTCGACTACCCTCGCGTGAGGTGGGATGGCGGAGTGGACTAACGCGCCTGCCTTGAAAGCAGGTGGCCTTACGGCCTCCTGGGTTCAAATCCCAGTCCCACCGCGTTCTGAAGTGAGTGACGAGGTGCGGAGCGCCGTCTCCGAACCTCCTGTGAGCGCCTGTCGCCGGAGATGCTGGATTTGAGCCCTGTCGGTCGCAGCCTGTGAAGCCGAGCGGGAGCGAGGCGAGCAGGACCGTCCGACTCCGGTTCAAATCCCAGTCCCACCGCGTTCTGAAGTGAGTGACGAAGTGCGGAGTTTCAGCTCCGCACCTCCTGCGAGCGCCTGTCTTGGAGACGGCTGACGATTCGACCCCGTCGAATCGCGCAGAGCAACCGGCTCCGGTCAGTCTTTGTTGTTCCCGCGGACCGTCGAGAACCGGGTCGGCCGCCGCAGGTCGCTCCGGTCGCGCGAGGGGAGCGTCGAGAGCATCGTCCCGTCGCTCCCCGAGCCCTTCGACTGGTCGTCCGCGTCGCCCGAACCGTCTGTCTCGTCCGCGTCCTCGTCGCCCGCCTCGCTCTCCTCGTCCTCCTCGTCGCGCCCTTCGAGGTCCGCTCGGACGTCCCGAACCCCGTCCCGGAACTCGTCGACGCCACCGAGAAGTGTCTCACGGAGCTGTTCGGCGACCCCGTCCTCGTCGTCCCCGTCGTCCTCGGCGTCACTCCCCTGGTCGCCGCCGTCCGCCGTGTCGGCCCGCTCGTCGGGCGCGTCGTCGTCTCCGCGTTCGACGTCGTCGTCTCCTCCGGCACCGTCGTCGGTCTCGTCGTACAGTTCGCGGAGCGTTTCGAGCTGTTCAGTGGCCGTGCTGTCATCCGTCTCCTCGTCCATCCGCGAGAGGACGAGCAGTTTCCTGAGCGCGACGACCGTGTCCGGGTCGCTCTGTGCGAGCGCGTTCGAGAGCGTCTCCGGTGGGTCGTCCTCCGAGACGTCCGTCGCACCGACCGCGTCGAGTAACTCGACGGGTTCGGCCTGGGAGACGAGGTCGTTCGCCTCCCGAGAGAGGTCGTCGAACTCGTCCGCGACGTCGTCGTCGGTCTCACTGTCGGGGTCGAGCGACTC